>CAHJWO010000090.1 GCA_903642295.1 PVC group bacterium
ACAGCGCGTTTCACCAGCCCCACCGGCTGCCGTTGGTGCCGTTCCTGCCGAAGGTGCTGGCGGCAGGGCGGGCCGCCGGGGCGCTCGGGGGGTTTCTGAGCGGGTCCGGTTCCACGGTGGCGTGTCTGACCCTGGAGGAACCGGAGGCGGTCGCGGCGGCGATGCTGGAGGCAGCGGGGCTGGAGGGAGCGCGGACCATCGTCACGCGGGCGGATAATCGGGGAGCGCGGGTGTTGGCGGGGAAATAATGCGTATCGTCGGACTCCCATGCTCGGTCTGAGGCAGAACCTTTTGGACCGGGGGTCCGGGGCAAAAGGCCAGCCGGGTACCTCGGGAGAGGTCCTGCGACTTCGTAACACTCCGCTCCGGATGACAGAGATTTTATCCGCTTCCGCTCGGAACCAGCGCGGATGTCCGCTTTCCATTCGTGGGGAAATCCGCGTAAGGTGAGCGTCACATGCGGCAATGGCTCGAAAGCCTGGAACAGTTTGCCATCGACGTGATTCTGGAACGTCGGTACGGCAAACGCGCGTCGCTGCTGCGCGTTTTCCTGTTCATGCTGTCACTGGTGTTCCGCGAAATTGTGCAGGCGCGGCTGTGGCTGTACCGGAAGCGGTATCTGCGGAATCATCCGCTGGGGTGCATGGTCATCAGCGTCGGCAATCTGACGGTGGGCGGCACCGGGAAAACGCCGGTGGTTGAAAGCCTGGCCCGGACGCTGCACGCCGGGGGCAGGCGCGTGGCGATCCTGAGCCGGGGGTACAAGAGCCGGCGGCCGCCGCTGCTGAAGCGGATTCACGGACGGCTGACGGGGCGAATCAACGAATCGATCCCGCGCGTGGTGAGCAACGGGCATCACGTGCTGCTGGGGTCGCGCGAGGCGGGGGACGAACCTTATATGCTCGCGCAGAACCTGCCGGGGGTGGTCGTAGTCGTGGATAAGGACCGCGTGAAAGCCGGGCGGTACGCGGTGGAGCATTTCGGGGCGGACACCTTGATCTTGGACGACGGATTACAGTATCTGCGGATGCAGCACCGGCTCGATCTGGTGCTGATTGATCGGCAGGCCCCGTTCGGAAACGAGTATTTATTGCCGCGCGGCACGCTACGGGAACCGCCGAAGAATCTACGGCGGGCCAGTCATATTTTTATCACCAAGAGCGCGGGGGCGGACAACACGGCACTCGTGGAAAGGATCCGGCGGTACAACCGGACGGCGGAGATCATCGAATGCAACCATCGACCCCGGCATTTGCAGGAGGTTTTCACGCGGGCGCACCGTCCGCTGGAGGCATTGCAGGGTGCGCTGGTGGGGGCGTTCAGCGCGATTGCCGCGCCGGAGAGCTTTGAAGCGGCGTTGCGCGCGCTGGGCGCGAACGTCGAGTTATCGAGGAGATTTACGGACCATCACCGGTTCCGGGAGCAGGAAATCCGGGCGTTCGCGCAACGGTGCCAGCGACGGGGGGTCGATATGATTTTAACCACCGAAAAGGACGCGGTGCGTTTTCCCCGACGGATGGAACTGGATGTGCCGATTTATTTGTTACGGGTGGACATCGAAATTCTGAGTGGTCACGAAGGGTGGCAGGGCTGCGTGGAGAGCATCTGCCAGCCCGGCAAGATGGTGTTGCCGCATGAAGTGCTGCCGGGGGCGTGGTGAGGGGGTTTAAGATCCAGGATTCGAGATTCAGGGAAGGCTTACGATTCGATACGAAAGAAATGAGGGAACCGCTCGACTATTACTCCTCGTCCTTTGGAGCTTGAATCTTGAATCTTCCGCCCCTGAAGTTGCTCAGTGCCCAAAGAGCGAATTAATCGGGGCGGTGCTTTGGACTCGGGCGGCGTTCGGATTGCCCAAGGCCCGGTTAGCGAAGATGTTATTGTCGCCAAACTGCCGCCAGGGGCCGGGGGGGACCTCGTTGATCTCCACAAATTTCCACGAGCACACGTCGCGCGTGGCGTTCATGCCCAAGGCGTCACGCACGGCCGGAGAAACGTCCAGGCCCGCGCCGCCGTTCAAGTTTGGGAGCGGGATGGCGGTACCGAAGACGTACTGATAGTGATCCGTACGGAAAGGGCCGCAGTCTTCCCATTGCGCGTACGCCACGCGGTTGCCGTGGCGAATCGCGACCCAGCGGCCCTTGCAAACCGTGTGGCCTTCCTGCTCGAATGCCTGCCGAAACCAGGGAATCACGACCCTTGCTTCCGGTTTGGTCGTGCCGCGCGTCACGTCGTTGTAGGGCAGCGCGCAGTAGAAGGGGTTTTGCCGGGGGATAAATGCCCCCGGGATGAAGCCGCGCCGGTGGGTCGCATCGGGATCGTCGTAGCCGCCGTAATTCGACGCCCAATTCGGGTCCCAACTGCTGGCATGGTTGGGCGTCGGGTTGTTTTTGGTGGGCAATTCGCCGATCCAGAAGACCGTAGTGACAATGTTTTCCTTCCAGGGATAGCGCGAGGAAAAGATGCCGCGCGAGGGAATCGACGCAGCCGCGGATGAACCGGTCGTCGGCACAAAAACCTGGGGTTCGACTTTCAGAAGGGCGTTCTCGCGCAGCATCCGCGCGTGTTCTTCGAACTCCGAGGTGCTGGCGTAGGGCGATTGGGCGTGACTGCTATCGGCGAGCATCCAAATCGAAAGGGCAGCCGCAGCGATACCCACCGTTTTGACGAGGCGGGCAACGGGCTTTAGCGGACGGTTGGATACAGGCGGGAAGCAGGTCATGATACTCGGGGTGGCCGCGTTGGAAGGACCGCGCAGGGAGTTCTTTCGTGAAGGAAGGGAATTGTGACACCGTATCCGAGGCCACGTTCAAATTAAAGCAGGTTGGCTGCCACCGTTCAACCGACGCGGCTAGTATCGCCGCATGGCGGTATCGCGCGGGAGGTGGGTTTCGTCCGTTCCCGGATGGTCGAGGGTGTAATGGAGGCCCCGGCTCTCTTTCCGCAGAAGGGCGCAGTCCACGATGAGCGCGGCGGTGGTGGCAAGGTTGCGAAGTTCCAGCAGGTCGGTGGTGATCTTGAAGTTCCAGTAAAATTCCTGAATTTCGGCCTGGAGATTGCGCAGGCGGGCGGCGGCGCGCTGGAGCCGTTTGTCCGTGCGCACGATGCCGACATAGTCCCACATCAGGCGGCGGATTTCGTCCCAGTTGTGGTAAATGACGACCAGTTCGTCGATGTCCTGCACGTTGCCGGATTTCCACTCGGACAGCTCGTAAGCCTCGAAGGATTTAGGGGTGTGGGGCTCGGCGCGGAGCGAACGTGCGCAGGCGCGGTGAGCCAGGACCAGGCCTTCGAGGAGGCTGTTGCTGGCGAGGCGGTTCGCGCCGTGGAGGCCAGTGCAGGCCACCTCGCCGATGGCGTAGAGGCCGGCGATGTTGGTCGCGCCGTCGAGGTCGGTGCGGACGCCGCCGCACTGGTAGTGGGCGGCAGGGACGACCGGGATGGGCTGTTTCGTGATGTCGATCCCGTAGCGCAGGCAGGTCTCGTAGACGTGCGGAAAACGCTCGCGGACGAAGTCGGGTGGCTGGTGGGTGATGTCAAGATAGACGCACTTTTCGCCGGTGCGCTTCATCTCGGCGTCGATGGCGCGGGCGACGATGTCGCGTGGGGCGAGGGAGGCCAGCGGGTGGTATTTGTCCATGAACGCCTCGCCCCGGGCATCCTTGAGGATGCCCCCCTCCCCACGCACGGCCTCCGTGACCAGGAAGGAGCGGGCCTCGGGGTGGAAGAGGCAGGTCGGGTGGAACTGGATGAACTCCATGTTCGCCACGGTCGCGCCGATGCGCCAAGCGATGGCGACCCCATCGCCGGTGGCGATGTTGGGATTGGTCGTATAAAGGTAAACCTTGCCGCAGCCGCCGGTGGCGAGGACCATACGCATGGTGCGGAAGGTCTCGACCTCGCCGGTGTCCTCGTTTAGGACGTATACACCGAGGCAGCGGTTTTCGGCGGCGAACCCGAGCTTGGCGCTGGTGATGAGATCCACGGCCATGTGGCGCTCCAACACGGTGATGTTCGCGTTGGCGGCCACGGCGGCGAGGAGGGTATGTTCGATCTCGCGGCCCGTGGTGTCCCGGAAATGGAGGACGCGGCGGCGGGAGTGGCCGCCCTCTTTGCCGAGGTCCAATTCGTGGGCACCGGTGCCGTCAGTCGTTTCGCGCTCATCGAAGTGGACGCCCAGGTCGATGAGTTCGCGGATGCGGGCCGGGCCGTCGCCGACGATGGCGCGAACGGCGGCTTCGTCGCAGAGACCGGCCCCGGCTTCGAGGGTGTCTTGCACGTGGAGTTCAAAGGTGTCCTCGGTGCTCCAGACGCAGGCGACACCGCCCTGGGCCCAGGCGGTGTTGGAATCAGCGGGCGCGCGTTTGGTGATGATCGCCACACGACCGTGGGCGGCGGCCTTGAGGGCGAAGGTCAGACCGGCCACGCCGCTGCCGATGACGATGAAATCGTAGTGCTGCATACTAGGGTGTTTTCCGTGAACGCGGCGGCGGGCGCTTTGACCGGGCGGGTTGGACGACAATGTTGTCGATCAGGCGGGTTTTGCCGAAGAAGACCGCGAGGGCCATGGCGGCTGGTTTCTCAATGCGCGCGACGGGCTGAAGGTCGGCGGCGCCCACGATTTCGGCGTAGTCCACCCGGGCCAGCGGGGCGCCGGAAAGCTCGTTTTCCAAGAGGAAGCGCAGGACCGTGGCGTCCCGTTCGCCCGCGCGGAAGCTTTCCTGCGCGAGGAGGAGCGCGCGGCGGAGGACGGGGGCCTGTTTCCGTTCCTGCGGGGTGAGATACACGTTGCGCGAGCTGAGTGCGAGGCCGTCGGGTTCGCGGACGGTTTCCCCGGCGATGACTTCCAGCGGGAAGTTGAGGTCGCGCACCATGCGCCGAATGATGGCCAGTTGCTGGTAGTCCTTCATCCCGAAAACGGCGGCGTGGGGTCGGACGAGATTGAAGAGCTTGGCGACCACCGTGCAGACGCCGCGGAAATGGCCCGGACGCGATTGACCGCATAAACCGCCGGAGAGCAGGGTCTCATCCACGACGATGGAATGCCCGTCGGCGTACATTGCCTCCGCCTCGGGATGGAAGACCACGTCCGCGCCGTACTGGCGGCACACAGCCAGATCGCGCCGGAAGGGACGCGGGTACTTGGCCAGGTCTTCCCGGGGCCCGAACTGGGTGGGATTGACGAAGATGCTGACGACCACTGCGCCGTCGGGTCCGGCGGCTTGCCGCGCGCGGTGGATCAGCGCGAGATGACCGGCGTGGAGGGCACCCATCGTCGGCACCAGGACGACGCGGCGATCCCAGGCCGCGGCCAGTCGGGACATCGCCGCCGGGGTTCGCACGATCTTCATTTCCCGGGTAAACTTCCATCCATTGCCGCCGCGTTCCACCTTTTACTTTTTGCGGGGCGTCCTACGTTGTTTCCATGAAAGCTCTCGTTCTGGAAGGCGTGAACCAACCTTTGGCGTACAAGGATGTCGCTGATCCGGCGGCCGGCCCCGGGGAGGTGGTCGTCAAGTTGGAGGCGGCGGCGTTGAATCACCGCGACAACTGGATTCAGAAGGGTCAATACGCCGGGCTGAAGTTTCCGATCATCCCGGGTTCGGACGGGTGCGGGACGGTGGCGGAATGCGGCGTGGGCGCCGATCCGAAGTGGATGGGGCGGCAAGTGATTATTAATCCGGGAATGGATTGGGGGGAGCAAGCGGCGGCGCAGGCGGCGAAGTTCCGCATTCTCGGGCTGCCGGACGATGGGACTTTCGCGGAGAAGGTGCGGGTTCCGGCGGGTGCCTTGGTGGACAAGCCAGCGCATTTGGATGGGCAGCAGGCGGCGGCGCTGCCGCTGGCGGGGTTGACGGCTTACCGGGCGCTGTTTTCGAGGGCGGGTTTGCGCGCGGGGGAGCGGGTGCTGATCAGCGGCGTGGGCGGCGGGGTGGCCCTGTTTGCCATGCAATACGCGGTCGCAGCGGGAGCGAAGGTTTTCGTGACGAGCGGATCAGAGGAAAAAATCAAACGTGCCGTGGAATCGGGCGCGGCGGGGGGGGCGAATTACAAAAGGGAGGACTTTCCAGCGAAGCTGAAGGAGCAGGCTGGCGGGGCATTCGATGTCATCGTGGACAGCGCAGGCGGCGAGGGTTTCGGGAAGCTGGTCGATCTGGCGGCTCCGGGCGGGCGGATCGTGTTCTTTGGCGCAACGCGCGGAAACCCGCCCGGGTTGGACATGCGCAAGGTGTTCTGGAAGCAGCTTTCCATCCTGGGCTCCACGATGGGCAGCCCGGACGATTTTGCGGCGATGATCCGTTTTGTTGAGCAGAAGAAGATTACACCGCTGGCCGAGCTTGTTTTTCCGCTGGAGCGGGGCAACGAGGCGCTCAAGGCGATGGATGCCGCCGAACAGTTCGGCAAAATCGTGCTGACGATGTAAACGGTCCGCCGGGGAGCGAGGCGGTCAGCCTTTTTGCATCGGTCGCGCCTCGCACACGTCGCGCCAGCCGGGGAAGCTCCAGGTGTTTGGAAAACCGCTGCACTGGGCAGGTTTGACCGGTTGCACCGCGCAATCGCGGCCTGCCAGAAAGATGCACTCGCCGTTGCCTTTGTCGATCAGAGCGAGGCCGTCGCGCTGCGGACGGAGCCGGGTGTATTGCTGGATGAAGTCGTGCTCGGTCATCTGAAGGTAGGCGGCGATGGCGGTGATGTCCGCATCGTCCAGCCGCACGAAGCCCGGCCAGCGGCAACAATTCGTGCAGCGCTGGCACTGGTAATAAACGGCGGGATGCATCGAACCATCGCATCCTACGGCACCGTCCGCGCGTTGCCAATGGAGGGAATCAGGGGCATCATTGCCGGTAGCCTGAATATGTTCGAAATCCTGTTCATCTTTGGTGCGTTCGCCTGGCTGCTGGGCGCAGCCTGCGAATTTCTCAGTTCGCTGGCCGCATTTCCCACGATCCTGACAGCTCTCGTGCTGGTGCCGCTGCTGGCCTGCGCGGATTACCTGGACACCCTGCACCGCCTCGAACTCGGCGGGATGCACCAGCGACGCGAGCCCGTGCCGCCGGAACGTTTTTATTGGGAGCTGCGCAAAACGCGTCTGCTGCGCTCGGCGCTGTGGATCGCGCCGGCGGCGGTCGTTGCGTGGGCCGGCGCCATCTGGTGGCCGGCGGCGGCTTCGCTCGACGTGGGCTCGGTCGTCGGCTGGGTCGCCGGGGCGACGGCCGTGTTGACCTCCGCCCGGGTCTGCTCGCGGTGCGCGGTGTACGTTCATGCGTCGCGTTGGTTCGATAAGATGGCGCCCTGGGCGGTGGGGATTTGCCGGAGGACGCTCTACCGCATTTCGGACAACCCCGATTTCCTCGCGCCTGACAACCCGGAGCGCCGGGCGCGGGAAAAAAGCGTGTATTGACCTTGCGGACCGGTAGGGATGGCGGTTCCCCGCCGTCCCCATTGTTTCCGGTAAGCGTGCTGTAAATCCGTGCGGTCCAACCCGAAAAGTCACGGACGGCTGGGACAGACGTCCCTACCTTTTTATGGAAACAGCCCGCGTGTCTGCTTCGCTTTGAGCACCCGTTCCACCGCGATGGCCAACGCGGCGCGGCGATAAGGAATTTTCTCCGTCTTGGCACGCTTGACGACCGCCGTGAAAGCTCCGTCCATGATGCGGAAGAGGCGGTCGGCGATTTCGGTCTCGTTCCAGAAGAAGTTTTGCAAGTCCTGCACCCACTCGAAGTAACTGACGATCACGCCGCCCGCGTTGCAGAGAATGTCGGGGATCAACAGGATTTCGTTGTAACGCTGATCGAGGATCACGTCGGCCTCGGGGGTCGTCGGGCCGTTGGCGGCTTCAGCCAAGATCCGGCACTGGAGACGCCCGGCGTTCGAGCCGTTGATGACCCGGTCCACCGCCGCCGGAATGAGGATATCGCAGGGCTGAACCAACATTTCCTCCGGATCGATGCGGCTGGCGCCGGTGAAGTTGGCGAGGTCGGGGTGGTTGCGTAGATGGACCTGGACCTGGTCCAAGTCGATTCCCTTGGGATCGTAAAAGGCCGCGTAGGCATCGGACAGGCCGATGATTTTCACACCGGATTTGTAGTACAACGCTTCGGCGGCCACCGAGCCGACGTTGCCAAACCCCTGGACAATGGCGGTGCAGCCTTCCGGTTTGATCTTCAGGAAGTCGAGCGCGCGCTCAACGAGGAACGCGACGCCGCGTCCGGTCGATTCGCGCCGACCCGCCGACCCCCCGAGGAAGACCGGCTTGCCCGTGACGATCTCGCTGACGGTGTGGCCCATGTGGACGCTGTAAGTGTCCATAAACCACGCCATGATCTGCTCGTTGGTGCCCATGTCGGGACCCATGATGTCCGTGTGCGGGCCGACGAAGGGGATCATCTCCTGCATGTAGCGGCGGCTGACCGCTTCGAGTTCGCGGATGGAAAGTTCGCGCGGGTTGAGGGTGATGCCGCCTTTCGCGCCGCCGTAGGGCAATCCGGCGAGGGCGCACTTCCAACTCATCCAGATCGAGAGAGCCGCGATCTCGCCCATGTTGACGCTGGGGGCGAAGCGCGTGCCGCCCTTGGTGGGGCCCATCGTGAGGTGGTGCTGGACCCGGTAGCCGGTGAAGACGGTGGTACTGCCGTCGTCGCGGTGGACGGGCAGGGCGACCGTGATGGCCCGCTTGGGGAGCAGGAGGCGGTCGCGGTCGTTGTGGTCGATGTTGAGGTAGTCGGCGATCAGGCGGAACTGTTCGACGGCCATGTCAAAGGCCGGGTCCGCGTAGATGGCGGGGGGGGTAAGCATAGGGAAAGCTAGACGGTTGCTTTCGAAACGGCAACCCGTGCGCCGTCCTCAAGCTTTGGCGCGGCGACGCAGCTTGCGCGCGAAGATCTCCACCGCTTCCTGCATTTCTTCGAGCCGCAACAGATGGCAGGCCCCGAAAAAAGCCGCCGCCGCGCCGACGATGACCGCGAACAAACCGACGCCTTTTTCCAGCCGGGAAAAATAATCGAACCCGTGCAGAATATAACGGTTTCCCGCCATGCACACCGCCGCCAGCGTCGCACCCGCAACGGCCAGCTTACCCAGCGTGACGGCCATTTGCGTCGTTTCGAGGGTGCCGGTCCGCTTGCGCATGAGCCAGTAGAGCAGCAGAAAGTTTACAATAGCGGTCAGGCTGGTGGAAAACGCCAACCCCTGGTGCCCCCATTCCAGCCAGTGGGTAAAGATGCTGTTTAAAAGGTAGTTGGTGCCGATGGCAAAAAAGGAGACCAGCATCGGCGTCATGCGCGCATCCATCGCATAAAACGCGGGTGCCAGCACCTTGATGCCCGAATAAGCCGCCAGGCCGATGGCGTAGAACTCCAGCGCCGCCGCCGTCTGGTGCGCCGCACGGATCGTGAACCGGCCATGCTGATAAAGCAGCGAAATGATCGGTTCGCCCAGACAGATCAGCCCGATGGCCGAGGGGATTGTCAGGAAGAATGCCAGCCGCAGGGCGCGGGCCAGGGTGCGCCGGAACGTCGCATGATCGCCCATCGCCACGCTCTTGCTGACCAGCGGCAGGGTCACGGTGGCGATGGCCACGCCGAAGACGCCGAGCGGGAGCTGCATCAACCGGAACGAGCAATTCAGCCAGGACCGCGCGCCGTTCGCCTGATAGCTCGCAAACGAGGCGTTGATCATGACGTTGACCTGCACCGCGCTGGCCGCGATGACCGCCGGGCCCATCAACCGCAGGATGGTCCGCACCCCCTCGTCGCGCCAGCCGAAGTCCGGTCGGAAACGGTAGCCGACGCGGAACAAACCCGGAAACTGGACGATCAGTTGCAAAAACCCGCCCAGCAACGTACCAATCGCCAGACCGTAAATCGCCTTCTGGCCAAAGTGATGGTCCAGACACCAACCAATGACCAACCCTCCCACGATTGACCCGATGTTAAAGAAAGTGGAGGCCATCGCCGGCGCGCCAAAGACCTGTTTGGCGTTGAGCATCCCCATGACCAGGGCCGCGAGCGAAACGAGCAGGATAAACGGAAACATGACCCGCGTCAGCGAAACCGTGAGGTCGAATTTGCCCGGAATGTGGTGAAAACCGCCGCTGAGCCATTCCGTCAGCCACGGCGCGAGAAGCATCCCCAGCAGGGTAACCACGCTCATGAACACCACGGTCAGCGTCGCCATCTTGTTGGCCAATCGCCAGGCAGAAGCGTCGCCTTCCTTCTGGATCTTCTTGGAGAACGTCGTGATAAACGCCGTGGAAAGCGCTCCCTCGGCAAAAAGGTCGCGCAAAAGGTTGGGCGCCTGGAACGCCGCGTTGAAGGCGTCCGTGAGGGTCCCGGCCCCGAAGAGGTGGCCCACGATGAGTTCGCGCGCCAAACCCAGCACCCGGCTGCACATTACCGCCAGGCCCACAACACCCGCCGCGCGGGAGTTGGCGCCGTCCTTTGGGCTCACAGCGGGCGGGGTGGAGCTGGGCGGAATTTGCGCGGGGGCATCGGACGTTTGCAGGCTGGACACGCCGGGAGCGTGTCAGAGATTCGCGCGGGACGCAAACGCCGGAGCAGCGTATGTTGCGTCCGCGCGCGCAGCGGAGGCGAAGTCCACCGGGGCCGCCGGGCGGGTCGAGATCGGCAAACGTGGACGTTTGAGGGCAATCCTTCGGTGGCGGGACTCACTCCAGATCGAAAGAATAAAGAGACACCACGCGAGGCTGAACCAGGTGGAAAGATTCTTGCAACAATTTTTGTAAACGCTCAGCGGCTCTCGACGGTCGAAGCGGGAAATGCGTCGGCGGGTACCCACCGGCGAAGCACTCGCTCCAGCTCCTCCTGTTTGACGGGCTTGCTCAGGTAATCGTCCATGCCGGCGGCCAGACAGAAGTCGCGGTCGCCTTCCAGGGCATTGGCGGTCATTGCAATGATGGTCACCTTCTGCACCCCGCTGGCACGGCTGCGGATGATTTTGGTGGCTTCGTAGCCGTCCATCTCGGGCATCTGACAATCCATGAACACGACCCGGTACGGGATGCGCGCCAGAGCTTCGAGCACCTCGCGCCCGTTGGCGACGGCATCCGCGCGAAAACCCAGGTTGAGCAACTGACGCAGGGCAACCTTCTGGTTGACCATGTTGTCCTCGGCGATCAACACGCGGCAATTGCTCAGAAGCGGCGCCGCCGCGGGGCGCATCATGAGGCGGCTCAGATCGGTCGTCGTCTTGAAGGTCTGCTTTTTGGCCGCCTTGACGCTCAGGCGCGGGACGGTCGCCACCGTCACGGCGTCGATAATCGCGTCGAAAAGCGCCGACTGCTTGACCGGCTTGGTCACGTAGCCGCTGATGCCGGCCTCGGCCCAGGACGCCGAACTGCCCCGGCGCCCGACGGTATGCATGATCACCAGTTGCGTGGCCGCGAGGATTTCGTCCGACTTGATCTCCTCCGTGAGTCCCAGCCCGGTCATCCCGGGCATCTGCATGTCGAGGAGCGCGACCTGGAACGGGTCGCCCGCCGCCCGGGCAGTCCGCAGTGCCGTCAAGGCGTCGCGTCCACCGTGAACCGCCTCGTGCCGGACATCCCAGGCGCTTAACATCGCACAAAGCGCGCTCGCACAGGCGGGGTTGTCGTCCACCACCAGAATTCGGAGGTCCTGTGGCGGCACCCGGCGCGGCCGGCTCCCGGGTGACGCCTGTTTCTGAAAACGACCCGTAAACCAAAAATTCGAACCCTGTCCGGGCACGCTGCTGACGCCGATCTGCCCGTGCATCCGCTCGACCAGACCGCGCGAAATCGCCAGACCAAGGCCAGTGCCGCCGTACTTGCGCGTGGTGGAACCATCGGCCTGCGAGAACGGTTGAAAGATGCGCCCTTGCGCTTCCTCGGACAGCCCGATGCCGGTGTCCATGACCTCGAACACCAGATTGACCTCGGCGGCGGTCACCCGGTCGGCGCGGACAAAGAGCGAGACCTCGCCGCTTTCGGTGAATTTGACGGCGTTGGACAGGAGATTGAGCAGGACCTGCCGCAAACGGCCCGCGTCGCCGCAGAGATCGAGCGGCACTCCTGCTTCCACGAGCACGATCAATTCGAGACCTTTGCTCTGGGCGCGCTCGGCGAGGATTTCCACGGTGCTCTCGACAACCTGCCGCACGTCGAAATCGAGCGTTTCAAAGGTCAGCTTGCCCGCCTCGATTTTGGAGAAATCCAGAATGTCGTTGATGATCGTCAGCAAGGAGTCCGCGCAATTCTGGACCGTGGCGGCAAAGTCGCGCTGCTCGACGGAGAGTTTGGTATCCAACAGCAGGCCGGACATGCCGATGATGCCGTTCATCGGCGTGCGGATCTCGTGGCTCATGTTGGCCAGGAACTCGCTCTTGGTGCGGGCGGAGACGAGGGCGCTGTCCCGGGCGGCAGCCAATTCCTCCTCCGCCCGGCGGCGGGCGCGCAATTCGCGGAAGATAATCACGTTGACGATGATCAACAACGCGGAAAGCAGACTGGCCAAACCGGTGGATACATACAGCGCCATATGCAGTTTCGCCTGACGTTTGCCGGACCGCTCGGTAAAAAGCCGGGTTTCCTCGGCGGTCATGGAATCCACCACCCCCCCGACCGCCTTCATCGCATCCCAACCCTTGTGGTTAACGTTGCGGGGATCGAGCGCTTCGAGCCCGAGGCGCTTGCGTTCATCCACGTAATGCTGGGCAATTTCGACCTTGGCACGAATCGCCTGCCTCAAGAGTTCGACGCGCGCCTTCTGCGACGGATTGTCCGAAACCAACGTCCCGAGCCGATCAACCAACCCTGGCAGGCGGTTCACGTCGTCCTGATACGCGCCCAGAAAAATGGCGTCGCCAATCATGCAGAAGCCCCGCTGGTTCGTTTCGAGGTCCTTGACGGCGGCAAAGGTGTCGCGGATCTGGTCGATGACCTGTTGTGTATGCTTTACCCACCGGTCCGATTCGTAAAATTGCTGCACGGCATTGTAGAAGCCGTAACCCATCGTGAGCACCAGCAGCGTCGCAGCCACGAAAAAGAGGGTGAGCTTGCGTTCGATGGAGCCGAGCATGACGACAAACAGGGAAGCTACATTCGTGCCGTCAGCAGGCCAGACAGTCGGGCAGCGAGAGAAAAATGTGGCGAACAGGCAAGGTTCCTGCGAAGTTGAATCCGGGCATCTGCACCGCGAGTTGGCAACTGTCGCCGGCGATCTATCGGTTCTGAGCCGTTCCTTTCGATGAGCCTTTCTCCTGACGCGCACCTCACCCCCATTTTATTGGCGGAGGATGACGAAGATTCCCGCCGGATGCTCGGCTATTGGCTGCAAAGCTGGGGGTTTGGCGTGGTGTCGGTGGGTAACGGCTTGGAAGCGGCGGAAGTCATGAGCGGTGACAATCCGCCGTCGCTGGTGTTGCTCGATTGGATGATGCCCAAGATGGATGGCGTCGAGGTCTGCCGCCACATCCGTCAACAGGCCGGACAACCATTCACCTATATCATCCTGCTCACCGCCAAGTCCGACAAGAAGGAGGTGGCGGTCGGACTCGGCGCGGGCGCCGACGACTATGTCGTCAAGCCGTGCGACATGACCGAGTTGCGCGCACGGCTGCGGGTCGGCGAACGGATGGTGGCGGTCGAGCGTCGGCTGGCCCAGCAGGTTGTCACGTTGCAAGATGCGCTCGACCAGGTGCGCCAGCTCAAGGAACTGCTGCCCATCTGTGCCTGGTGCAAACGGGTGCGCGCCGACGAGGACTATTGGCAAAGCATCGAGGAGTATTTGCACGATCATGCCGGCACGGACTTCACCCATGGCATCTGTCCACATTGCGTGAGCGAGATGCGCAGGAAGGCGGCGATCTGAGGGTGGGTTTTGTACCGGCGGAGCATCCACCGCGCGAAAGTTGCACGCGCGGGGCCGCCGTCTTTCGTTTTTCACCACTGTATGGACGTGTCTGCTTCCCTCGACCCGGAACACCGCATCGCCGGGGTGTTGATCCCGCTTTTCGCCCTGCGCTCCGAAAGCGATCAGGGAATCGGCGACGTGGGCGACCTGCGCCGTTTCGTGGATTGGGCTGCGGAGACGGGTTTCACCCTGATCCAGCTATTGCCCATCAACGAAACGGGCGGCGACAACAGTCCGTACAACGCGATCAGTTCCATGGCGCTCGATCCCACGACCCTGGAGTTGACCCCCGAAATGCTGCCGGACCTTTCGGCGAACGACCACGCGACGGCTCTGGCCAGCGAGGATCTGAGCACGCTGCGGGAAGGCCCGGTGAAATACGGGCGGGTCAAAGCCCTCAAACAGCGGTTGCTGCGGAGCGCATTCGAGCGCTTTGAGAAAGCGGGCAACGGGGAGAGGCGGCAGGCGTTCCAGCAGTTCGAGACGTTGCATACCGGCTGGCTCGAAGGTTACACGCTCTTCCGCGCGTTGATGGAGCGGAACGGCGGCACGGAATGCTGGGATCGCTGGCCGGCGGACCAGCAGACGGCGGTCACGGCCCGCGGCTGGGAGGGACGATTGCCGTCGGAAGAACGGCAGCGTTTCCTGCGTTCGAAGCGTTTTTATGCCTACGTGCAGTGGATTGCATACGGCCAGTGGGAGGACCTGAAACGCACGACCGGCGAGCGCGGAGCGGCCTTGATGGGCGACATCCCCCTGGGCGTGAGCTTTTACAGTGCGGACTACTTTGCCGAGCCCCATCTCTTCGAGCCGGGGTGGTCCGGCGGCGCGCCGCCCGAGCCTTACTTCAAGGACGATGCTTTCACGCAAAAATGGGGCCAAAATTGGGGCATCCCGGTTTACGATTGGGCAGCGATGCGCCAGGACAATTTCGCCTGGTGGCGGCGGCGGGTAGGCGGGGTCCGTGATCTGTTTCACGTTTTCCGCATCGACCATATCCTGGGGTTTTACCGGATTTACAGCTTTCCCTGGCGTCCCGCGCAGAACGCGGAGTTCCTCCCGTTGTCCCCCGAGGAAGCGCGCGTCCGGACGGGCGGCAGGTTGCCGGGGTTCAAGCCCCGCGACGACGAAGGTCACGCGCACCGCGAAGCGAACTGCCGGGAAGGCGAGGATCTGCTGCGGATGGTGCTGGAGGCGGCGGGCGAGACGCGGCTCATCGGCGAGGACCTTGGCACGGTGCCCGAGTACGTC
>CAHJWO010000091.1 GCA_903642295.1 PVC group bacterium
TGCCATGAACCGATCAAGAAGCAGACCACGGCCACGCAGATGCAACTGTCCGCCACGTTAAAGGCCGGCCAGGGGTGCGCGCCGGGCACATGCAGGTCGAACAGCAAAAAATCGATGACCTCGCCCCGCGCGAGGCGGTCGGTCAGATTGCCCAGGATGCCGGGGATCAACAGCGCAAACCCGGCGCGGGGGTAAAGGTCGTCGAAATTGCCCCGGCGATAGAGGATCGTGAGGACGATGAGCGCCGCCGTCGAAAGAACGAGGAAGAAAGCGTACTGGTTTTGAAAAAGGCCGAAGGCTGCGCCTTTGTTCGTCCAGTGCACGAGGCTGAAGAAGCCGGGGATGACGACGCGCTTTCCGAGGTCGAGGTCGAGGTGGGCGATGACGAGGGATTTCGTCCACTGGTCGAGTGCGTACAAGGGCACGATCACCAGGGCGATGAGCACGGGCAGGGAAGGGCGCGGGGAGGAGCGGAGGGGGGGTGGTGCGGGACTGGCAGGCGTGGGGTCGGCGGCGGGCGGGGTCATAGACAGCGGGCGCGAAGGATGGAAAATCGCGGCGAAGCGAAGCGAACCGCAGAGTCGAACGCGGTGCAAGGTGCAGATCGCTGGCCGGATCAGCGATGGATGGCGTGCTGATGATCCTGGGAGAGGAGGTCTTCGCGCGGGGGGCTGAAGGTGTCCACCACCGTGCAGTCGTCCAGGGCCTCGGCGGCGTGGGGGAGATTGGCGGGCAGGTAGAGCGAATCGCCCGGGCCGAGTTCGCGCACGTCCTGGCCGCCGTCGAGCGTGAAACGCAGGCGGCCCGTGAGCAGGTGGCTGATCTGCTCGTGGGGGTGCTGATGTTCCGGCAAGTGGCTGCCCGCCGTGAAGGTCACGAGCATCTGCATCATCGTGTCGCCGCTGACCAGCGTGCGGCGGCGGACGCCCGCGACCATGTCGATCCATTCGTTCATGGCAGGAGTTTCCGGCGGCGGGGGCGGCGGTTCAAGGTCGAAAGCGGCAAGGAGTGGGTTGTCGTCAGCCTGGAGAGGACAACTGCATCAAAAACCCCCCTCAGGATGACAGAAATTGAGAGGCATTTGCGCTGCCGCCGGATGAAGGTTGAGTTTATCTCCATGTTCAGATTCTATAGCGGTTGCCGATGAAGCCCTTCTGGTTGTACCCGCTGCTGTTTTTCGTGCTCGTTGTCCTGCCGGTGGCGGTGGGCACACGGCGCGGCTTCGCACGGGCGCGGCGCGGCGGGCGGGTGGCGACAGACCGCAACCCCGGGCCGGAGGGCGGCTACCGGTTGCTCGCGTGGTCGCTCCAACACCTGCCGGATTGGGTCATGCGCGTGGCGATGTACGTCGGCACCGCGATTGCCTGGGCGACGCTCCCGGGGCAGCGGCGGTATTCCCGTCAGTACCTGCGGCTCGCCCTGGGCCGCGCCCCGGGGGCACGCGACACCTGGCGGCACTTCTGGGCGTACACGGATTACTTTATCCAGCGGCTGCAAATTTGTCTGGGCCGGGAGCCCAAGGTTCAGTTTGCGCCGGGCAACGGCGACGAACTGCGCGCCTGGCTGGCCGCGGGGCGTCCCGCGCTGTACGGCACCATGCACATCGGGCACTCCGACCTGTTGGGGTTTTTGTTGTCCACGCTGGGCGGCCGGGTCCACATGGTCCGCAAGCAGGTGGGCAATTCCGACGACGTGGGCTGGCTGGCCAAACGGTACGCGGGCGGGGTGGAGTTCATCTGGATCAACGACTGGAGCCGATTGATCCTGGCGATGAACGATGCGTTGCGCGCGGGTTGCTCCCTGGCGATGCAGTGCGACCGGCCCGAGTACAGTTCCAAGGTGGCGGGGTTCGATTTTTTCGGCCAGCGCCTCCAGTTTCCGTTCACCATTTATCACCTGGCGATCATGCACGGGCTGCCCGTCGGGCTGTCCTACGCCGTGGCGGCGGAAGACGACCCGGAGACGGTCGTCGTGCATATCCCGCCGATGTTTCATCCGCAGCCTGGGCACGAGCACCGGGCGGAGAACTTCGCCGGTGCCCACGCGCATCTGCAAGGATTTCTCGCGCTCGTGGAAGCGCAGTTGCGGCGGACACCCTATGTGTGGTTCAATTTCACCCCCATGAACCCCCCGAGCCCCGCCGATGCCGCCTCGCCCCTTCGACGACAGCGAGGTACCCTGATGCAAACGGCCCCGGCGCGTCCGCCCACCACCGGTGATCTATCGTCAGTCGCATGAGGGGCCACCACGCGCTGGCAGGGTGACGGTTTTCCCTGACGCCGGGGTGGAAGGTTTGACTTCGTCCATCCCGCCGACTCGCCGTCCGACCGCACTCCGCTCAGGATGACAGAAAAAGAAACAAATTCAGGCCGGGCCGAAAGGCCGTTGCCGGAACCTTTTCAGCGGCCCAGGCACACGTCGCGGGTCGCGGCAGTGTACGATCTGCTGCGGCTGTACCTGGGGTTTGCGTGCTACGGGGCCGGGGCGCTGTTGGTGGTCCTGGTCTGCTGGCTGATCGCCGTGCCCGTGCGGGACCCGGCGCGGCGCAAGCACCTGTGCCAGTACGTGGTTTACCTGGCGCTCAAGGGGTGGGCAGCCGTCGTGACCCGCATCGGGATTTTCGTGTTCGATTTTCCCGAGGTGGAAAGGGTCAGGGCGCTCCGGGGCACCATCATCGCGCCTTCGCACCCGACGCTCGTGGATGCGCTGACGTTTTTGAGCACCGTGCCGCACGTGGTCTGCCTGATGAAGAAGAGCATCCTGCAAAATCCGTTCATGGGCAGCACGGCGCGGCTGGCGGGTTATCTGCCGAACGATCACGGGCGGGAGTTCATCCGGTTGGGGCGGGATGCCCTGCGGTCCGGGGATTGTTTGCTGATTTTTCCCGAGGGAACCCGGACCGTGGTCAGCCCGGTCAATCCGTTCAAGCTGGGTTTCGCGCTGATGGCCAAGCTGGCCGATGCGCCCGTGCAGACGGTGTTGATCACCGTGCCTTATCGGATGGTCGGCAAGCGGTGGAAACTGTGGTGGGCACCGGTGCTGCCGTTGCGGATCAAAGTGCGATTAGGGGAGCAGTTCCGGGCGGGCCCGAAGCAGAGCGCGCATGATTTCGGCGCGGAGGTGGAAGGGTATTTTCGGAAAAGGATGAAGGATGAAGGATGAAGGCGAAGGCGAGGGAAAAGGGATGCGGGAACGAGCGTCGAAGCTCCTCCCGGCTGGCCGGGCATCCATTCTCCCGCGCTTTCCGAGCATCCAACCTTCCCTGCGAAATCCGATATTCCTGGTGGAAAGGATCATCAGTGCAACGCACAGAGCGTTGACATTGTACCTACCGTCCGCTAGATATCCGCCGTATTTTGTCTCCCCCTGACCCCGCCGTTGCTCCTTGTGCAACCGCGCATTTCCCACCGGGCTCTTTTGAACTCTCCCGGCCCCCCCACCCATGCGTCCCCCGCGCTTCTTCCTCCCGCTGTTTTTCCTAGCCCTGGCACTGGCATTCGCCCCGGCCCCCGCCCAGGCTGATCTGGTAGCCTACTGGGATTTTCCCAACGGCACCAGCCCCCTGGTGGATGAGAGTGGCCACGGGAATGCCCTGAAATCCCTCAACTCCTCTGCCATCGCCTGGAATTCCGCCGGGAAAAACGGGGGCTGCCTGTTCTTCAACCCCGGTACCAGTGCGAGCGTTTACCTCGTTCCCGTCACCGCTCCTCTCACCGGCTTGCCGGTGGGCAACGGTCCCTACACGGTGTCGGTGTGGGTGAAATCCAACCAGACCGCCTCCAACGACCGCCGGGGCATCTACAGTTGGGGAAACTATACCACCTACACCAATAACACCCTCCGCTTCGACAGCACGAGCGGCAACGGTCTCGACCACTATTGGCGCAACGGCGACCTCCTCGCCAGCGGCGCGCAAGTCGCCGCCGCCCCCGTCGTGCCCGCCACCAATCCCGCCACTTACGCCTCCCTCACCAACGGCACCTGGGTCCACCTCGCCACCCGCTACGACGGCGCGACCCGGGCGATCTACGTCAACGGCACCCTGGTCGCCTCCGATACGCCCGGCGTCAACGGCGCGGTCAACGCCAATTTTACCGTCGGCACGACCGACAACGGCACGTATTTCAGCGGCTACCTGGATGATCTGGCCATCTGGAACACCGCCCTCCCGGTCGCCCAGATCCAGGCGCTGGCCGCCAACACCATCACGCCCTTGAACGGACCGAAGCTCACCTCCTTTGCCTCCAATCTCACCACCGGGGCCGAGACCACCCCCGCCCGGCTTTCCTGGACGGTCGACACGACAAACGACAAGGGCGCGCTGGCCGTCTCCATCACCCAGGGCACCACGACGGTTTACTCCGGCGCGGCGGCCAGCGGCTCGACCACCGTCACCCTCCCCGCGGTCAATGGGGTCGCCACCACCGCCATCTACACGCTCACCGCGACGGACACCGGCAGCGCCGCCACCGTCAGTAGCGCGGTCAGTGTCAACGTGGTTCCCAACGTCCCTGTAGCGACCCCGCAAAGCGGCCTGGCGGTCGTCGCTCCGAACACGCTGCCGATCACGCTCGCCGGGGTGGACCCGGGCAACGCGGCGTTGACGTACACCGTCGTGGTGCCCCCGGCCCACGGTACGCTGACCAGCGGCACCGGCGCTTCCCATACCTATACGCCTACCGGCGGCTACGCCGGGCTGGACTCGTTCACTTTCAAGGTGAACAACGGGGCGCACGATTCCCTGCCCGCCCTGGTCTCCCTGGCCGCCGTCACCACGACGGCCCCGCCCACCGCGCTCACGCTCAGCAACAGCGTCATCAACCCCGCGCAGGCCAGCGGCAGCTACGTCGGCGACTTTTCCAGCGCCGATCCCAATCCCGGCCTCGTCCACGCCTACACCCTCGTCACCGGCACGGGCGGCACCGACAACGCGAAATTCACGATCACCGGTCACCAACTCCGCACCGCCCAGGCCTTCGCGGCGGGAGTTTACACCATCCGCGTGCGCTCCAGCAACGCCTCGGGTCTGTTCGCGGAAAACACCTTCACGCTCACCGCCGCCGCGCCCGCCACCGGCAAGGTCGTCATCAACGAGATCCTCTACAACGGCCAGAACAACAACGTTCACGACGATTTCATCGAACTCTACAACAACACCGGGGCCGCCGTGGACCTCTCCGGCTGGTCGATCCAGGACGGCGTCAGCTACAGCTTCCCAAGCGGCACGACGCTGCCCGCCGGCGGCTATCTGGTCGTGGCGGGCGATCCCGCGACCATCCACGCCTTGTATCCGGGCCTCACCGCCCTCGGGCCTTACGCGGGCAATCTCAGCGGCGACGGTGAAACCGTCACGTTGCGCGACCCCGCCAACAACAAGGTCTGCGAGGTGGACTACACCCCGCGTTTCCCGTGGCCCAACCCCGCCGACGGCGGCGGCGCGTCGATTGAACTCCTCAACCCCAACCTCGACCCCGGCCTGGGCGGCAACTGGCGCAGTTCGATCTACCCGGCCCTGTCGGCGGCCAACGATTACGCCACCCCCGGCGCGCGCAACGCGCAGTCCCTGGCCAATCCGTCCACCGCCCCGCCCGCCGTCCGGCAGGTGGCCGCCACGCCCGCGCAGCCGGTGGAAAACGTCCCGACCGTCATCACCGCCCGGATCACCGATCCCGATGGCGTCGGAGCCGTGACCTTGCAGTATCAGGTCGTCGCGCCCGGCAGCTTCCTGCCCTCCACGCTGCCCAACCCCATCGTCAACCACCTCATCGTCGGGGCCGACTCGCCGATCCCGGCCAACCCGGCCTTCGAGGCGGCGGCCAACTGGCTCAGCGTCCCCATGAACGACAACGGCGTCAACGGCGACGCCGCCGACGGCGACGGCCTCTACACGGTCACCCTGCCCGGCCTGCCCAACCGCACGCTGGTGCGCTACCGCATCACGGTCACCGACAACCCCGGCAACACGATCCGCACGCCCTCCGTGGACGACCAGTCGCTCAACTTTGCGTACTTCGTTTATAACGGCGTCCCGGCCTACCAGGGCATCGCCGCCGCCACGCTGACCCAACTGCCCAACTATCTTTTCCTGACCCGCAAGGCCGACTACGACCAGTGCGTCGCCTACGACTACGCCAACCAACTGGCCGGCAACACGTCGAGTTGGACCTACGAGAACTGGGAAGCCGCCGTCGTGTATGACGGGGTCGTGTACGACCACGTCATGTACCGGCTCCACGGCGCAAACGGCCGCTACTACTACACGAGCAAACGGGCGTTCCGGTGGTTCTTTAACAAGGGTTACGAGTTCGCGGCCCGCGACAACGACGGCAACCTGTACCCCGAGCCGGTGCGCCACATCGAGACCGAGAACCTCTGGGAGAATCACGGCACGTTGACCTACTCGCTCAACGAGATGATCAACTTCTACCTGTTCGGCATCGTGGGCGTCCCGGCCCCGCACGCGACGATGATCAACTTCCGCCTGGTGGACTACGCCGCCGAGCAGGCCGACGCCTACCACGGCGACTACTGGGGCATGATGATGGTCCACGAGGACTACGAGCGGCAGTTCCTCGACTCGCACAATCTCGCCAAGGGCAATCTTTACAAGCTGACCCGCGACGATGTCACCGGCCTCAGCCAGCAGCGCTACCAGGGGCCTTTCGCGGTGACGGATGGCTCGGATCACGACGCCATCTACAACAATACCGGGGCCACCCGCCTGACGGGTCAGAGCACCCCGGCCTACGTCACGTCGCACGTCAACCTGCCGGAGTACGACCGTTACCACGCCCTGGCCGAGGCGATCCGTCATTACGACTACTGGCCCAGCGGCGACAACAACGGCGCGTACTACTTCGATCCGAATACCTACACGGCGGACAACAATTACCACGGCCAGCTCTGGATGCTGCCCAGCGACACCGACGCCACCTGGGGGCCGACGTGGAACAACGGCCACGACGTGGTCCACAATGCCTTGTTCAACGACTCGGGCGATACCGGCGGCGACGCCTCCACCAACCCCTCCCTCTGGCCGGGCTTTTTCAACGCCATCCGCGAGGTGCGCGACCTCCTCTGGCAACCCGACCAGATCAACCCGCTCGTCGATCAGTATGCCGCGATCATCTCCGCCCAGCAGGCCGCCGACGATCTCCGCTGGAAGAACGCCCCCGCCGACGCGGGCAATTACAACGGTCTCGCCGGGGCGGGCATCACGTCCATCGCCAATCTGGTGGCGGACATGAAGAATTTCGCGTTTTCGGGCGGAAGCTGGCCCGGCGGCGACGTGGGCGCGGGCGGGCGCGCGGCGTGGCTCGACACGCTGCAACTCGGCGTCAGCAACAGCGAGGCGACGATGCCCGGCCAGCCGACCCTCACCTACGTCGGCAGCGCGAACTATCCGATCAACAATCTGACCTTCCAGACCAGCGCCTTCGCGCCGCAGGCCGGCAACACGTTCGCGGCCATGCAATGGCGCGTGGGCGAGGTGACCGACCCCACCGCCCCGGCCTACGTTGCCGGTCAGAAGGCGCTGCTCGAATGGAACGCCTCCTACGATTCCGGCCCGCTGACCACGTACACGAGCCAGTTCCGCTTCCCGGCCTACGCGGCGAAGGCCGGGCACACCTACCGCGCCCGGGTCCGCCACCAGGACAGCGCGGGCCGCTGGAGCCACTGGAGCGCGCCGGTCCAATTCACGGCGGTGGCGGCGGATGTGACCGGTTACACGAACAGCCTCGTCGTGAGCGAATTCATGTATTATCCGACCAACCCGACGACGGCGGAATCGGCGGCGGGCTACGTGGTGGACAACTTCCAGTACCTCGAAGTGACCAACGTGAGCGCGGTGCCGGTGGACCTGACGGACGTGCGCTTGACCAAGGGCGTCAATTTCAACTTCCCCTCGGGCATGACGCTGGCGGCGGGAGCCTCCACCGTCGTGGTGGCCAACGCGGCGGCCTTCGCCGAGCGCTACGGCAGCGGCCGCAGCGTGGCGGGCGCGTGGGATTCGACGCAGTCGCTCGCGCACAAGGGCGAGGAGATCAAGCTCTCTTACGGCAGCGGCCAGGCGATCATCGACTTTACCTACACCAACGCCGCGCCCTGGCCGACCATCCCCTCGGGCTCGGGTTACAGCGCGGTGCTTATCAATCCCGCCGCGCTGCCCGACCCGACGAACCCGGCCAACTGGCGCAAGAGCTACGCCGTGAACGGCAACCCCGGCGGCAGCGACACCCTGACCTACGCGTGGTGGTCCGCGGCCTACCCGGGCGTGGCGGGCAACCCCACTGGCAGCCTGACGGGCAACGGCCTGAGCAACCTGTTGGTGTACGCCCTGGGCGGCAACCCGACGGTGAACAACCCCGGCCTCCTGCCCAGGCAGGCGATCCAGCCGCTCAGCGTCAACGGCGTGACGGGCAACTACTTGACCCTCGTGTTCCGCCACCAGGGCGATTCGCAGGACATCACTTACCATGTGGAATTCTCGCCGAACCTGGCGGCCTGGTCCGAAAATGGGACCCTGGTCAGCAGTGTATCCAACGGCGACGGCACCTACACGCAGACGTGGCGGGCCGCCACGCCCAACGACGGCACGACCCCGGTGCAGTTCGCCCGCCTGCGGATCACCCGACCGTAGCTATCGGAAACCGTCCGCCGATTGCGCAGATTTCCGCCGATGGGAGGGAAGAAAAGCCAACCCGAGCGGTCCCTCGGCTGGTCATCTGCGAAATCTGCGGACTTTGGCCGGAGGTCTACTTTCCTGGCCACTGTGGGCGGTCATCGCCTCGCAGCCACCCTCCGGGGCTGCCAGCCGAAGGGACCGTTTGTGGTTCCCATCCCTCCCCTGCGCAAAGGCTTCGTTGTCTCCTGACCCGGTCAGCCTTCCTTTCCACTGGCGCAAGCGGACCACCGCCTCTATATTCCTCTTTTACCTCCGCGCCCGAGTCCGTCCATGGCCCTGTTCAAAACCGAAAGCCGCATCCAGATCGTCGGCTTTTTCTTTCTGCTGGGCATCTCCGCGATCATCGCCCGGCTCTGGTGGGTCCAGGTCGTCCGCAACGACTTCTACACGCAGAAGATCCGCGGCTCGGGGGAGGTCACGGTCCGCATCCCCAGCGTGCGGGGGGAGATCAAGGACAAAAACGGCCTCGCGCTGGTGCGCAACCGCCCCAGCTTTTCGGTCGATTTTTTGCTCGACGACATGGTCAAGGGCTACAAGCAGGCCTTCGGGGGCAGCCACCTGCCCAAGATCAAGCGCGTGTACACCGTGGCGGGCGTGTACAAGGAGTCCAACGAACCGGACGTGGCCCGGATCGTCCGGGAGACCGTGCTGCCGCGCTTGCAGCAACTCGGGCTCAGCGAGGATATCAGCGACAAGCAGCTCCAGAAGCACTACCGCACCGATACGCTGGTGCCCTTCACCTATATGGAGGACATCAAATACGCCGACATGGCCAAGCTGACCGAGCACGACTTGGGGCTGCCCGGCGTCGATGTGCCCAGCTTGCGGGCCGTGCGCGAGTACCCTTACGGCGCGCTGGCCGCCCACATCCTCGGCTACGTCGGCCCGGAACACGACGTGGACGAGGAAGAAGCCAAGAAGTTCACCTACTACCAGGGCGACGTGGACGGCATCTGCAACGTCGAACAGGCGATGGACAAGTGGCTGCGCGGCCAGCCGGGCACGCGTTACGTCAAGAAAAACGCCAAGGGCGTGATCGAAGGCGACAGCGACACCAAGAAGCCGCCCATCACCGGCGATGACGTGTACCTGACCATCGACGCCCGGGTCCAAACCATCGCCGAGAACGCCATGCGCGCGGTCGGGCGCGGGGCGGCGGTCGTGGTCGATCCCGCCACCGGCAACGTCCTGGCGATGGCCAGCGTTCCGTCGTTCGACCCCAACGACTTTATTCCCAGCATCTCCACCGAGGATTTCGACGCGCTCATCAAGGACGACACCCATCCGATGACCAACCGGGCCATCCTGTCCTTCGCGCCCGGCAGCACGTTCAAGACGATCACCGGCCTCGCGGGGCTGTTGATGGGCAAGGGCAACAACAAGTACACCTGCTCGGGCGGCGTCACCTACGGCGGGCGTTACATGCACTGCTGGATCGGCCAGAAGGGCGGCAGCCACGGCACGCTCGACCTGGAGGGCGGGATCAAGAACTCCTGCAACGCTTATTTCTTCCAGTACGGCAATGCTGCCGGGGTCGATGCCATCGACCGGGTCGCCGAGGCGCTCGGGATCGGCCAGAAGACCGGGGTCGAGCTTTCCAACGAGGCGTCCGGCATCCTCCCGGGCAAGGCCTGGTTCGGCATCCACAACCCGCGCGAACGCTGGAGCGAGGCCCACACGGCCAACCTGAGCATCGGCCAGGGATTCGTGCAGGCGAGCCCGCTGCAGATGGCGCTGGTCGGGGCCACGCTCGCCAACGGCGGCATTTGTTATTACCCGCGCCTGATCGACCGGGTGGTGGATCAAAACGGCCAGGACGCGGTCGATCCCGACACGGGCAAGCTCGTGGCCCAGGGGCCGCGCGTGCGCTCCAACCTCGCGGACCTCGGGTTGACGCCCGACCAGATCGAGCACATCCGCCACGGCATGTGGCGGGTCGTCAACGATCCGGGCGGCACCGCCCCCCGGGCCAAGCTCAAGAACATCGAGGTGGCGGGCAAGACCGGCACCGCGCAGTTCTGGCGCAACGGCGTCTCGGACAACCACACGTGGTTCATGAGTTTCGCGCCCTACAAGGACCCGAAGCTGGCGGTGATCGTGTTCATCCAGGGGGCCAAGGGCGGGGGCATCACGGCGGCGCCCATCGCCGCGCACATCATCGAGGAAACCCTCGCGTTGGAGGACAACAAGGTGCAGGTCCCGGTGAAGGCGCTGGAACCGGCCAAGGGCAATTTCGCGTTCATCAACAACGTGGATTACAGCAGCGGCGTGGCGCAGGTGCAGACCGCCGCCAACTCGGACGCCGCCACCGCCGGCAAACTCACGACGCACACCGTCGCCGACGCCAACGACGAAACCCCTCTCTCCGAAGGGGAGACCGACGCGCCCGCCAACGCCAGTGAGCGCAATTCCGATCACGACCGCGTGGACACCGCTGCGCCGCGGGTCCGCGAGAAATCCGACAAACCCGATAGTTCTTCCAGGCAGGCCGCCGCGAGTACGGCGGCCAACGACACCCCGTTGATGAAGTCGATGCGGAAATTTTTCCGCCGCGACAACTCTGGCGGCGGTGACGACGACAACGACCAGGATCTCAAGGCCCAACAGAAAACCTTACGTAAACAACAAAAAGCTCAGCAAAAACAACAGCAACCCGCTTCCAGCCAGTCACCTCCCGCCCAAGCGCAGGAACCGCCCAAGAGGAAAAAGTTCCTGGGGATTTTCTAGCCTCTGTATCGACCCTTCTCTTCGCCCCACGATGCCGGATTTCTTCTGTCATCCTGAGCGGAGTGAGGCACGAGCGCAACCGAAGGACCTTCCGGCCCGCGGCAGCGAAACGTCGGTGGTTTATCCCGTGCTGCCTCCCCGGGGCGGCCTTGCCTCCGGCGGCGGAAGGCCCTTCGATTGACTTCGTCTATCTCGCAGACTCGGTTGCGCTCGTGCCTCGCTTCGCTCAGGATGACAGAGTAGTTTGGCGTGGCGCGCGGTGCGAATCGCAGGCAGGTACAGGAAGCCAGGTCGGGCATCCGTTGATTCCCGACGCTCATTCTCTTTTCCCCTTCCCACTCTCAAGTGTCCACCTTTTCCTCTTTCCTTTCCCCCGACCTTTTAGAAGATTTAACCGCCCATTTTCTGTCCATGATCGAAAAAATTAAACGTGTCCTCGGCCTCTCGAAAAAGCGGCCCAACAACCTCCTGCTCATCAACGTCGAGAAACTCGAACGCCGCGTCGCCCTGCTGGAGGACGGCGTGCTGGAGGAATACACCGTCGAGCGCGTCAGCGACCGCAACATCGTCGGCGGCATTTTCAAGGGCCGCGTCAAGAACATCGAACCCGGCCTGAAAGCCATGTTCGTGGACATCGGCTACGAGAAGAACGCCTTTCTGCACTTCTGGGATGCGCTGCCCGGCCTGGACGAATCCAAGTTCGAGAAGATCGACCGCCACGAGGGCAAAGGCAGCAAGGGCGGCAACCGGCAGGCGCAGCAGGCCAAGAAGCCGACCAGCAAGGACATCCCGACGCTGTATCCCGTCGGCAGCGAGGTGCTCGTGCAGGTGACCAAGGGGCCCATCGGCACCAAGGGGCCGCGCGTGACCACGAACCTGTCGCTGGCAGGCCGGTTCCTGGTCTTGATGCCTTACAGCGACCAGAGCGGTATTTCCAAGAAGATCGAAGACCCCAAGGAGCGCGACCGGCTGCGCAAAATCCTGCGCGCGCTCGAACTGCCGGACGGCATGGGCGTCATCCTGCGCACGGCGGGCGAGGGCCAGCGGGCGCGGTTCTTCGTGCGCGACCTGAGCCTGCTGCTCGAACAGTGGAACACCATCGAGGAAGGCAAGGCGACCAAGCACGCCCCGGCCTGTTTGTTCGAGGAGCCCGATCTGATCGACCGCACGGTGCGCGACTTCCTGACGGACGAGGTGGACAAGGTAGTCTGTGACGACGCGGCGAGCGTCGAGCACATGAAGGAGCTGGTCGGCCAGATTTCGAGCCGGTCCAAGAGCCGGATCGAGCACCACGCCGACCATGCGCCGATCTTCGACAAGTACAACGTCCAGCGCCAGATCGACGACGCCTTTCACCGGCAGGTGTGGCTGAAGTGCGGCGGTTACATCGTGTTCGACGAAACGGAGGCGCTCATCGCCATCGACGTGAACACGGGCCGCAACAAGGGCAGCAAGGACATGGATAAAACCATCCTGCAAACCAATCTGGAAGCGGCGGACGAGATCGCGCGCCAGATGCGGTTGCGCAACGTGGGCGGGTTGATCATCGGCGACTTTATCGACATGAAAAGCCGCAAGGACCAGCAGGCGGTCTATGACCGGATGCGGGATCGGCTCAAGCGCGACAAGTCCAAGACGCATGTCCTGCCGCTAAGTTCGATGGGCCTGATGGAAATGACCCGGCAGCGGGCGCAGGAAAGCCTGAGCAGCAGCGTGTACTCGCCGTGTCCGTACTGCCAGGGGCGCGGCAAGGTCAAGAGCAGCATGAGCATGAGCGTGGAGTTGCAGCGCGCGCTCAACGCCATCATGCGCAAGCACCTGGAGAACGTGCACGAGTTCAAGGTGACGGTGCACCCGGAGGTGCTCCAGCGGTTGCGCACGGAGGACGAGGAATTGCTCGTGGAACTAGAGCGGCGTTACGAAGGACGGCTGATCTTCCGGGCGGACGCGGCGTTCCACCACGAGAAGTTCCAGGTCTGCGACGCCGCGACGGGAAACGAGTTGAAACCGTGAGAGAAATCTCCGCCGCAGGCGGCTCGTTCACAAGGTAGGGACGGCTGTCCCAGCCGTCCCATTTGTTTCTAAGCATGTACGAGGATCGCGTTCGTACGAGGATCGCGTTCCAGACCAGACAGTCAGGGACGGCTGCGGAGAGCCGTCCCTACCTCCTTCACGAATACCGCACGTTCATCCCCGGCTCTACCTCGTAGCTGAGTGCCATCTGCGCGCCGACGTGGGGCGCGATCACCTCGGTGAGAAACCGCTCGTACACCGGGTCGGCGTGGCCGTCGGCCATCTTGGCCATCGACTCGAAATCCGCTGCGAAAAAGAAGCCCCAATCGTTGCCCGACTCGATGCGCTTGCCGCACCAGATCGAACGCACCTCGCCGATCTTCAACAACCGGATGCGGGTCTGCCGCATGATCCACTCGACCTGGTCGTCCTCGACGCCGGGCTGGAGTTTGCAGAGGACAATGTGGTGAACCATAGCGAGCAGCGGCGACGATCTTTGTAGCTGCCGCCCCGGCGGCTTTCAAGCCACCGCGTTCACCGTCACACTAGTTTTTCCAATTCAACGCCCCTTTTTTCAGGGCGTACACGTAGCCCACCGTGAGGATGGACACGAAACTCAACATGCTCCAGAAAATCGTCGAACTCTGGCGGATCATGTCCTTGTAGGACAATGCCCACGGGTACATGAAGACGATCTCCAGGTCGAACAGGATGAACAGCATCGCCACCAGGTAGAACTTCACGCTGAAGCGCGGCTGCGAGTTGCCGATGGGCAACATGCCGCACTCATAAGCGGTGTCCTTGACGGCGCTGCGCCGGCCTGCCTTCCCCAGGATCACACTGACGATCAGAGCCGAAGCCGCGAAGCCAACGGCGACGATGGCGGTCAGCAGGATCGGCAGATAATCATGAATCATGGGAGAAAAGCAGGCCGGATACAGGAACAGTCAGGCTGGGTCGATCAAGCCGCCGCCGGAACGGGAGCCGCGACGGCTGCCGTGGCGGCCGCCGCGTTGATCGGAGCGGCGGGAACCGCCGGGATGGCGTTGGCGAGCGAGGGCAGGCCCTTGTACTTCTTGAGAATTTTTTTGACCATGCCGCGCGAAACGAGCGTCTGCAATTTTTCGTAGGCGCGCAGGCGCAACATTTCTTCCCCACCGCTGGCAGCATTTCGGGCACGCAAGTTGCTGTGAACGAGGTCGAAGAGTTCCTTGAACTCGTAGGAATTCTTCGAGGAGAGCACTGCGACGAGTTCCTCGGTGACGAGGTCGGGCAGGCGGCGGGAGAAAGCGTTTTTCTTAGTCATGGCCATAGTGGACATTAAACATATCACAAGACGCGGAAAAGCGTAGCGTTATTTTTTACCAGACCCTGCTCTACCCTCTGAAAAAGGGCTCCCCAACAATGTCTTACGGGGACGCCCGGGGAGAAGATTCAAGGGTCAAACGCCTGGCGTGAAATCCCGTTTCTTGCCCCGGCGGGGTTTCGGCAGAGTTTCGCACCGAGCGTTCGAGAGAGATGCCGGCCGTCATCGACGCTGTTTTCCCGGATTTCTGCTTGGAACTCGATGTCCGGGCTAACTGCCTATCCGGAAAACCCACGCGTTTTTTCTTACGCCCCTGCCGGGGCTTCGGGCGAATGGCGCTTTTCC
>CAHJWO010000092.1 GCA_903642295.1 PVC group bacterium
CTGGAGACGATCAACTGTCCGCGAAAGAAGGCGACGAGGTAACCGTGGATTTCGCTGAGCGTGCTGACGATCTCCTGCTTGAATTGCGAATCCTTGAGCGGCAGGAAATCCGCCCATCCCTTGGCGATGTTCCGCGCCTCGGTCAGCAGAAAAAAGATGTAGATGGGAATGATGACGGCATTGAGCAACACGCCGAAAAGACCCAGGAATCCGCCGAACGCCCGGAAGAGGACCTGGCCGGTCTTTTGCAGGAACTGGGGGATTTGCTGTTCGTACTTGGGAAACTGGCTGGAAAGCCACTGGCGCACGTCGCCGGCATCGAAACGCCCATCCTTGTTCACGTCGATGGCGGAACCGGCCTGGGCCTGGTCACCGGACCCGGGCGCGGCATCGGACGGGGGGGAGGATTCCACCGGTGCCGGAGAGCCGCCTCGCACGGGGGCGGCTTGCAAAGGCGCCGGCGTGGGGACGGGCGGGAGAGTGTCGTTGATGTGCCCGACTTTCCGTTGGGCCGCGTCGGCGATGACGAAGAACCGCTTCTCGGCCTGTTTCATGAACGCCGGGGTGTCGCGCACCATGCGCTCGGTGCTTTCGTAGGCGCGGGGCACGATCCACACGCCCGCCGCGGCGGCGACCAGGACCAGGATGCCCATCATCGCCAGCACCACCTGCGTGCGCGACCAGCGCGTCTTGGCGCACAGCACCCGCACCACCGGTTCCAGCAGGAAGGCGATCACCACCGCGATGGCCAGAGGAATCAACACCGGCTGGAGAAAAGCGACCGCCTCGGCGAATTCGCGCAACAGCCAGAGCAGGACGCCTCCGGTGAGGACAAACATCAGAAAGGTCAGCATTCGCCCGATGGCGAGGCGCTGCCAGTGATTAAAGAACGCGCGCATTGGTAAGTGCCATCGGCAGGGGGAGGGGAGACGGATGGGTAAATGCGAGCGGTCGGACGCAGGCCGGCATCGTGCATCACGCCGGTTGCATCAGCACCGCTCCTCTGCTGTGGTGTGATCATGAAGCTGACTTTGCTCATCCTGGCCGCCGGCATGGGCAGCCGCTACGGGGGCTTGAAGCAACTCGATCCGATGGGTCCGGCGGGCGAGACGCTGCTCGATTATTCCGTGTTCGACGCGTTGCGCGCGGGGTTCGACCGCGTGGTGTTCGTGATCCGGCGTGACTTCGAGGCGCAGTTCCGCGCGGACGTGGGACGGCGTTTCGAGGAGCGTGTCGAGGTCGGCTATGCCTTCCAATCTTTAGACGACCTGCCGACGGGTTTCCAGACGCCTGCCATCCGCCAGAAACCCTGGGGCACCGGCCACGCGATCTGGAGCGCGCGCGCGGCCGTCGGGACGCCATTCGTGGCGGTCAACGCGGATGACTTCTACGGGCGCGACGCTTACCGCACGCTGGCGCAATTTTTTACCCGGGACGGGCAGCGGACGGAGCGGGCGGACCCGCGACCCGCCCGTTTCGGCATGGCGGGTTACCGGCTCGACCGCACGCTCTCCGCGCATGGCAGTGTGTCGCGCGGGGTCTGCGCGGTGGATGCCAGGGGGCGGTTGCAGACGGTCGGGGAACACACGGACATCGCGCGCGGGGACGACGGCGCGGTTCGCGCCACGGCACCGGATGGGGCGTCCGTCGCGTTGACGGGACAGGAAGCGGTGTCGCTGAATTTTTGGGGCTTCACGCCGGAGGTTTTCCCGTTGTTAGAGGCCGGGTTCGGGCGTTTCCTGCGGGCACGGACGGAAGAACCCAAGGCGGAGTATTACATCCCCGCCGCCGTCACGGAGATGATCGTCTCGGGCGAGGCGGAGGTCGATGTGCTGGCCACCAGCGCCACGTGGTTCGGCGTCACCTACCGCGACGACAGGCCGCTCGTCACCGCCGCGCTGACGGAGCTGACACGCGCGGGTGGTTACCCCGCCGGATTGTGGACCGCCGGGTCCGGCGCGGCGTGAAATTGCCAGTGATCCTTTGCCAGGTTGTCCGATGAATTTTAGTCATTCAGGGGCAAGTTTTTTCGTGCCCGACGATCTGCCAGCGGACGCTGCCCTAAATAGGGTCACCCGCCTCGGCATCGGCGCACACCCGGACGACCTGGAATTCATGGCGTTTCACGGCATTGCCGCCTGCCACGCCAGCGAGGTGGACTGGTTTGGCGGGGTGACCTGCACGGATGGCGCGGGCAGCGTGCGCACGGGGGTTTATGCGAGCTTTGATGACGAGGCGATGCGCGCCGTCCGCCGCCGGGAGCAGGACCGCGCGGCGCAAATCGGTCGCTACGGCGTGATGATCCAGTTGGGGCATCCCAGCGCGGCGGCCAGATCCCCGTGCAGCGCCGCCTTGCACGACGATTTGCTGGCAATTCTTCGGGCGGCCAACCCGCGCGTGGTGTACACCCACAATCTGGCGGACAAGCACGAAACGCACGTCGGCGTGGCCGTGGCGGTGTTGCAAGCCATCCGCGCGCTGCCGCCGGGGGAACGGCCCGGCGCGGTGTACGGTTGCGAGGGGTGGCGCGGTCTCGACTGGCTGCCGGACGCAGACAAAATTGTCCACGACGTGAGCGGCCACGAAGCGCTCGCCGCCGCGCTCAACGGCACGTTCGATTCGCAGATTGCGGGCGGTAAACGCTACGACCTGGGCGTGGCCGGGCGCCGGTCGGCCAACGCGACGTTCCTCAACCCCCACGCGGCAGACCAGGCATCGGCGATCTCCTTCGCCATGGACCTCACGCCGCTTGCCCACGACGATTCCCTGGACATCGTCGCCTACGTGGACGCCTTCATCGAGAGCCTCCGCCGCGACGTAACGGCAAAACTACGCGCCCGGCTCGGACGGTAGCGCGGTGTCCACCGGAGGATCTACCCCCGATGCACCATGTACGTGAGCGCCACGACCACGCGCTCGTGCCAGGGCCGCCCTTCCACGTTCAAGGGCACGTCGGGCAAATTGAGCAGCACGTAAGGATGCCCTTCGAGCCAATGCCAGTCCTTGGTCCCGTCCCGATTCATCGAGAAACCTCGCGTCGCGCGGAAGGGACGAAACCGCTCCGCGTACGCGAAAGCCGACACAGCCCGGCCGGTGAAGGAATCCGCGAACCGGCAGAAAAAACCGCTGGCCTTGGACGGGAGTTCCGGGGGTTCCACGCTGAGCAGCGTCAACCAATGCGCGTAAAGATTGATCCAGGGCGCTTTGGGCGCGCCGGCGGGGTCGGCGCAAAACGCCCGCACCTCCATCACCGGCGGCAGTCCCCTCGCCAGCGCAGTCGTAAACAGCCCGTGGACGCGCCGGAGGTGCGCGCGTTCATCTTCGCCGGGCGTTTGATCCAGCCAATCCCCGCGCACCTTGGGTAATCCCGCGCCCGCGAGAAAATCGTTGGCCAGAAAGGGCATGTCCTCGTTGGTCAGACCCAGCCCGGTCACAAAACGCCCGCGCCCGCGCCCGTAAGTCTCGGAGGGTTTCGAGCCGTATTGCGCGATCAGGGCGTCCACCCGCTGGGCGGACGTGGCCCCCGGCAATTTACCGAATGCCCGGCGGCATTCGGCGTCGCCGTTGAGCAGCGCGTTGCTCAGGGCGCACGGGCCGCAAGACCCTTCGCCCAGCTTCTGTTCGATCACTTCCGGGTCGGATGCGGCAGCGTGACTGCCGTTGGCGGCGTAACCGTTCAGAACGCCGATCCCCGTCACCGCGCCGAGCAAGCGGAAAAACGCGCGGCGGGGGAGACTGCCCGGCGTCTGGTTGGATGAAGACATGCCCCCTTGCATCGGGCGTCGTTCAAAAAAAGCAAGCGCGAGCGCGGCGTTGACCAGCGGCGTGAGCCCGCTCACCCAGTGGCTGACCTGGCCCTGGCTCACGCCAAAGAGCACGCCCATGACCTCCTGCAAGGGGGAGCACTTGCAGGAGAACAACACAAAAAGAGCTTCTCGCGGCTGGTCTAGAAGGGGCTCTTGAGGCCGCCGCCCGGCTGGCGTCGGCGCGTCCGCCCGTCGTGTGTGCGCTCGCCGCGTTGCGCCTGCCACACCGCGTCAAAGGCCAAGCGCAGCCGCTCGACAACACGGCTACCCTTTCAACGCGTAAAATCTTCCTGGCTTTGCGAGTAGCCCCGCGCTACTTGCCCAAGGCCACGCGGGCAGCAGCGGTGCGGTTATCAACTTGCAACTTCGCAAAAAGCCGTTCGATGTGCTTCTGCGCCGTCCGCCGGGAGATCGAAAGAATGATTCCGATCTCTTCGTTGGTCTTGCCCTGACCGATCCAGAACAAGACTTCTGCCTCGCGTTGCGAGAGTCCATGCCGCGTCGCCAATGTCGCCGCATCAAAATCACGCGGGTCTTCGGACAGCAACAGTTGCCATCGTCCACCTTCAGTCTTGGACGCTAGGCGAACACGCAGTGCGCCGAATGGTCGCACGACGCACCACGACCGGCCCAAGGCAGGTTCATCCTCCGCGCTCTTGCGCCCTGCCGCCAGTACGGGCCGCAACAGGGTGAGCATCTCGGGCGGAAGGCGGGTCGAGCGCGTTTGCCAGGAAGAAAAATAGCGGGCTAACAGACCGTCGACCTTCGCGGTGGCCCATTCCATTCGGCCCGCCGCGTCGATCTGGCAAAGCCCTCCATCCACCGCCGCTGCGGCGTCTTCCCTGACGGCTTGTTCCCGCTCGTGCATCCGGTGGTGTGCTTGCGCGATCCGATAAGCTTGCAATAGATGCGGGCGCAGCAGTTCCAAAAGGGTGCGCTCCTCCGCCGAGAAATCTTTTCCCCGCCGGTTGACCGATACACCGATGGAAAGAGTTTCCGTTAGCTTGTTCACAAAACCTACTTGCCGGTCCATCCGCTCGACAAAAGGCACGAGAACCTCGTTGTAGAGGCCCGTCTGGCGGAACGGCCTCAAATCGATCCAGTCCGACGTACGGATCGCGTGCGGATACGCATGGCGCCCCGAGTGGGTGATGATGGTGCGCTCGTGCGAATGCCGCCGGAGCGCGGCGAGGAAGGCCTCCCAATTCGGCAACGCCGGCGAGGTCACCAGTGTGTACGAATGCACCGCCGGAACGTCGGTCAGGTCGAAGAAGGCCAGTTCGCAGTCAAACAACCTGCGCAGGCATTGCGTGGCCCGCCCGGCCAGCGAAGGCATGTCAGCCGACCCATAGAGCGTCTCCAAGGCCTTCACTAACGTCACCATTTCCGCGCGCCGTAGCCGTGTCATTTGTAAGGTTCGAATTGATCAAATGTGATGCCTAACCTCCCGGCGAAGTCCGTCGCTGATCCCGCATCATCCGCGCGTTTAATCGGAGAATCTCGACCACGACAAATGGGTAGGATCTCCGTCTAAAGTAGGGGCCGTATGACAGTCGGGTAGACGGTGATTATCCCCAAAACGCTTGGCCGTCAATGGATCCGATGGATTGGCCTGTGCCACAAAAATTACGTATTTGTGCGTATAGACAGCTGGCATCGGGTGATCTCAATATCCGCGCCATACGGTTTCACCTCCTTTGCTCGACACGGTGGCAAACGGTTCGAAGCAGGCAGAAGAAAACCTCAACCAAATAAAGATCACTCGTCCTTCCGTATGCAAATTTCCACCTCATTCCCCGGGCGACCACCCGCCGCCGCTGCCTCGCTTCTGTTGTTCGCCCTCTTCGTTTTGTGTCCATTCTCCCGCCTCATGGCCGGTTGGTCGGACTGGCAAACCGTCTGGACAGGCACGCAAGGACAGCACGTGGACTGGAGCTACGCCATCGGCGCGTCCAAATATGATTACGGCGCGCGCGAATACTCTTTCCGCTGGCGGTTGTACGGTTTCGATAAACCGATGCGTGTGAAGTACCGCTACACCAAGGTAACTAACAACCAAACGGACTTTGAAGATGGTGAGGCCGTCCTCAAACCCAACGGCGAAATCCACCGTGAAATGGGCGATTGGATTATCTGCAACCAGATCGCGGTTTCGGTGGAAAATCGACTGCTGCCGCTAGACGTGCCGGACAACTCACCGACGAGTACCACCCCCCGTACGTTGAATGGCATCAACAGCACTATCGCGGATGACGGCAGCACGCCGCCCGCCAAGTCGCCCGCCGCCCGCCAGCCCGTGACTTTGGTCAAGAACAGCAACCGGTTCACCATTCCCGGCGGCTATTGTCCCCCGGCGGCGGCAAACCCCGGCGTGAACAATAATGCTGCGCCCATGACGGCAGCCGCGCCCGCGCCCGCGCCCGGTCGGATTACCCGTTCTAGCTCCACGCCAACCGTCGGCAACCGGGCGCCGGTCAATAGCCAGCCGGTCCAGAACAACGCGCCTGTCCGCAACAACAATAACAATGCGCCTATCGTGGCTTCAGGGGGCAGCAGCGCGCCGGTGCGACGCAACAACCCGCCCGCCGTGAGTTACAACCCGCCGCCGGTCGTCCGTGCTACCCCCGCCCCTGCTCCGTATGTCGCGCCTGCACCGCAGGTTTCCAACTACAACGCGAACGTGAACGCGCACAACGAAAGGGTGCAAGAGCAGCTCAATAGCATCACGCAACGCATCCAGTCCAACAACGCCGCGAGCGCCAACATCAACAGCCAGATGGAAGCCCTCAAGAACACGATCATGCAGCAGTATTCCTCGGGTAGCAGCGACGACGAGTGATCTCCGGTTGGGCAACAGGAGAATGCCATCCGCTGGTCGCCTTCGTGGCTCCCGGCGGGTGGCAAATTCGTTCGAGTGTCACCTTGTTTCCAAGCTCCGGCTGGAGAGCGCCCCGGCTCGGGAAATACCGGCCTCTTTTCACGTCAGTCCGGCTCAACTTCGCAAACGCAAAACGATCCGATGCGAATAATAATTTTTCCGTTTTACCGCGCTGCCTTCGTCGCCGCTCTGCTCCTCTGGTTCCCCGTTCTCCCGGCGCAGGCTGGCGACGGCCATTGGACGGAGTTTGTTCCGGTCGGCAACGACGTGTGCGTCAGCTATACGCAGGTGGCGCATGATACATGGACTTGGAAGTTCAAAAACGTCGGACCGACCCGCATCAGGACGATGTTTTTCGAGTACCGCTCCAGCAAAGGTTGGGAAAAGGACGTGCTTCCTTTCAGCCTCGAACCTGGCCGAATCTTCGGTGGCTGGGCGGCCTTTACTTCCGACGTAACCAACCCCGAGATCCGCATCACCTCGATTAAACGCGCCGATTGAGAGGGCCTTCAAGATCCCGCACGAAGCCCCTTACATCCGTAAATTCATTTTCTCGCATCATGCTATTCACAACGATAAAACTCACGCGAAATCTTTCGTTGATATTGGCCTTCGCTCTCGTTCCGATTCTGGCAGGCTGCACGGCTGGTCCCGACCCCCTTCCGCCAGCGTCAGTCGCCCGGATCAAAGCTCTCGACCCACGGCTCAAAGCGGGCGATCCGGTCGCTTGCTTGGAGGCGGGCCACCTCTACAATGCGCTTGCCTACGGACGGGAAGGTCAGGTCATCAACACCTTTGTCAGCGGCGATCATTTTGGCACCGGAGACAATTCACCGGCGGCTTTGGAATGTATGCACGAGGCGGCGGATGCTCTGAGCAGCGCGGCTTCGCAAGTGGACGTGCCGCCCGTCTATTTTCAACAGGCGGCGGAGCGATATGCCTATCTAAACCGTGTCGGCTATTACACACACCAGGGCGACGCCTCTTACAAAAGTCTGCCCGACCCCAATGGGTCCCGTGTGGATTCCAATTACAACCAAGACATGGAGTCACTACAACACAGCATCGACATCCGTAACCAAAACCAACCTGCACGAGATCAATACCGTGCCGCAATGGGTGGAATATTGGCCAGCGGTGCCTCCAATCTGGCGAACATTGCCTCTCAGGGGCAAGCCAACCTCGCCGCCGCCAAGAGCGGTCAAATCACCGGACCTTTGCAACCCGACGGCACAAACGCCACGATCCTGTCGAGCAAGCCGACCGTCATCCCGCCCAAAACCGCTGGCGGCGGCATGCCTGATCTGACCATCCATTTGCCGCCGGGCGCGGGCATGCGCGAAACTTACCTGGAAGCCGCCCGGCTTGAACGGGTGGCGGCGGCGGCTGAAAAAAACCCTGCCCAGCGGGCGGCGGATCTCCAGGCCGCTCAGCAGAATGAAGCTGCCGCTGCTGCTCTCAATAGCAACGCACCTACGGCAGGACACTGAGACACTCTTCTGCGTACTCCGAGCTTGCTTTCGCCAGCCTCTGTCGCTGGGCTTGGCTTCGTCGGGCTCCCTCGTACGACCTATGAAGACGATCCTCTTTTTCCTTTGCATGTTTTGCCTTCTGCGGAAGGCCGGCGCGAAGCAGCCTACCTTGTCGCCGGTAGATGGCATTTTCGTCAAAGGCGAGTTCATCGACGTTGATCTTGCGACGAACAAACGTCTCTACATCCGCTACAGCCCAATTTCCGATCACGGTGCACGCTTGGAACTCATGGCAGGCCCCCATGTGATCTGGCGGGCTTACGTTGCGCCGCCCGGTTTTTCGGGTTCAGGGATTCATATATCCTCATCGTTTAGCGAAGTGGTTGCCGTGGAAATCGAACCCGATAAAAGCAAGCTCGATGTGACAATCACCGGCAGCCGAGTTCTGCACGAAGTGCGCTCTCTCAAAACAGGCAAGCTGCTTTCCAGAAAGGTCAAGGAATAACCAACGCGGCCTCGACCAGCCTGACCTTACTACTTTACCGATGCTCGCGCCGTTTCCGGTCAGGTGGTCAGTCGCGCCACCAACCGCCCAATCGCTGGGGTCACGGTGTCCATGACAGCAAACAAGGATTCTGCCCAAGCCCGGATGGACCGGAATGGCCCCTTTGGTTTGCCAGCCCTGCGGCACCTGGATTTTGCTTCGCTGGTCTCACGTTAGTCACCCTGCCTTGGAGGCCGCATTCGCGCCTCATCAAAGCGAAGTCACGTCATTCCCGTTGTCTGCGGACCTGACCTTGTTTGGCCCCGAGCGCCCCGCCAGATTCGCCACCACCGCGACCAGTTCCGATGGCTCGACCGGCTTGGGCACGTGCATCTGAAACCCTGCCCGCAACGCCCGGGTTCGATCCTCCACGCGGGCATACGCGGTCAGCGCGGCGGCCGGCGTGCGGCCCCCTTCCTCCGGCGGCAGCGCCCGCACTTTGCCGATGAGCGTATATCCATCCTCACCGCCCATTTCCACGTCGCTCAGGAGCACGTCGGGCCGCTCCCGCCGCACGGCTTCGAGCGCCTCCGCCGCCGTGCCCACCACCGTCACCTGCGCGTGACAGCGCGTCAGGACGGTGTGCAGCAGCTTCCGCGCATCCGCGTCGTCGTCCACCGCCACCACGCGCACTCCCGCCAATTCACCTGCCCCATGAAAGGGTAATCCACCCGACGCCGGGCCATCCGTCTTGGCGGCGGCAGCGGGCGCGGTCGGATGGGCTCCCTGCGGCCGGTCCGCCGCGCCGTGGACGATCATGATGGGCAGGGTCATCCTGAACGTTGCGCCCTGGTCCTTGCCGTCGCTGTCCGCGGAGATCGTCCCGCCGTGCAATTCCACCAGGTGCCGCGCGATCCCCAGCCCCAGCCCCAGCCCCGAGTGCGCGCGCGTGCTGGAACTATCCGCCTGCGTGAACCGCTCGAACACGCGCGGCAAAAACTCCGGCTCGATCCCCACGCCCGTGTCGCAAACGCACAACTCCACGTGTGAATTTACCCGGGAAAGGCGCACCTGGACCTTCCCTTTCTTCGGGGTAAATTTCACCGCGTTGGACAGCAGGTTCCACACGATCTGCCGCAGCCGGTCGGGGTCCCCCGACACCGGACCCGCGCGCGGGTCCACCGTGATCTCCAATCGCACCCCCTTGGAATCGGCGGTCGGGTGAATGGTGCGCACGGCCTCCTGCACCACGGCGGGCAAGTCGGCGGCGCGCAGGTCCAGCCGCAACTTCCCCGAGATGATGCGCGACACGTCGAGCAAATCCTCCACGAGCTGGCTCTGCGACAGCGCGTTGCGCTGGATCACGGCCACGGCTTCCACGGTCTCCGCCGGGTTCAGGTCGCCGCTGGCCATCAGCCGGGCCCAGCCCAGGATGGCCGTCAGCGGCGTGCGCAGTTCGTGCGAGACCACCGCGATGAACTCATCCTTCGCCCGCGACGCCCGTTCCGCCGTCTCGCGCGCGGCCACGGTTTCCTGCAAAAGGCGGGTGCGCTCCCGGTCGGTTTCCCGCTGGTGGATGGCCAGGGCAATCGTGTTGGCCAGCAGCGCGAGGGTGGCCGGGGTGCCGTCGGAAATCCGCTCGCGGGCGAACATTCCCAACACGCCTTGCAACTCCCCGCCCACGAGCAGCGGATACCCCGCGAACGCGCTCATTCGCTCGCGCTGCGCCCATTCCTGGTCTTCCACGCGCGGGTCGCCTACCACCTGATTGGTCACGTACGGCGCCTTCTCCGCCGCGATGCGCCCGATCTTGCCGTGGCCCACCGGGACCCGCTGTTGCGCCGCGTTGGCACGGGTATCTTTCCCGGCCTCGGCTTGCAGGATGAGCACATTTTCGCGGGCGTCGAAAGTCCACACCCGTGCGAACGCCGCGCCCGCGTGTTTGACCAGCGCATCGACGCACCCTTGCAGCATGTCGTGGAGCGTGTCGGCGCGGGAAATCGTCCGTCCGATCTCGCCTTCCAGCCGGGTCAGCCGCGCCCGTTCCTCCAGGGAAGGGCTGGAGCCCCCGTCATGGACGGATTCCGGGCTGGCCAGCGCGGCGGCGAGCCGCTGGCGGCTGGTGCGCACCTCGCCGCAGAACGCGCTGGTGAATACCCCGATCCCCACGAACACGGCGATCTGCAAATACTGCCCGCCGTTGCGGTCCGACAAATCATAATGCGGGATGAACAAAAAATAATCCGCCACGATGGACGAAAGCAGCGTGGCAAAAATGCCCGGTCCGAAGCCGCCGTAACACGCGCTGACCACCGCCGCCGCGAGGAACCACAAAAACAGGGGCCGGTCGGTCGGCACCGCCGGGTCCGTGATCAGCTTGACCCCCCAGGCCAGTCCGACGCTGCCGGCGGCCAACGCATAGCGAATGACCGGAGGAAGGTTGGGCAAACGGTGGATGGCAGCCACGGCCCCGAACATCCGCCAACCCACCGCAAAAGCAAAGGGCAAGCTTGCTCCTGCCCTTGCCCCCGCGGCATTCCCCGCGACGCACCCGCTTTGCAAATCAACCCGACCTGCATTCTATTTCCGCCCGCCCACTTCCGCGTTTCGCCTTTCGACATGCCCTGGTTCCACTTCGACCCGCCGAGCTTCGCCCTCTCCTTCCTGAGCGTCCTGTTCGAGAGCGTGCCCTTTCTGCTCCTGGGCGCGCTGATTTCCGGCCTGATCGAAGTCTTCGTCCCGGCCCGCTGGATGACCAGCATCCTGCCCAAACAAGCGCTCCCCGCCGTGCTCCTCAGCGGCCTGCTCGGAATGATCTTCCCGATGTGCGAGTGCGGCGTGGTCCCGGTCATCCGCCGCCTGATGAAAAAGGGCCTGCCGGTGTCTTGCGCGGTGACCTACCTGCTGGCCTCGCCGGTGGTCAATCCCATCGTGGCCGTCAGCACCTATGCTGCCTTCAAGGGCCGCTCGCCGGGTGAAACGGTCTTCTACCGGCTGGTCCTCTCTTACTTCGTGGCCGTCCTGGTCGGTTTTGTCGTCACCCGATTGCGGGTGGAACAATTCATCCATCCGCGCGTCCTCGACACTCTGCCGGGTCGGGCCGGACGCACGCGTGGCTTCCGCGTCGGTGCCCTGGCCGGCAGCGCGGCGGTCGCTCCCTTCAGCCTGGAAGGCACGGCAGGCGGCAGTGGTAGCGACGCCTCCCTGGCCGCGCTCGACGCCCTGGAGCAACAACTCAAACCCTCCCTCTTGCGCCGCCTCCTCGCGGCCTGCCAGCGCGGCGCGAACGACTTTTTGGACGTGGCGGTTTTCGTGGTGATCGGCGCGGCCCTGGCCAGCGTCTTCAACACCGCCGTCGATCAGCGCCAGATCATCGAACCGCTCGCCGCCAATCCGTGGACGGCCACTCTCGCGCTCATGGCCCTGGCGTTCGTGGTGGCGGTGTGCAGCACGTCGGACGCCTTCATCGCCGCGACGTTCACCGTTTTCCCGCCCAGCGCGCGGCTGGCGTTTCTCGTCTTCGGCCCCGTGTTCGACCTCAAGCTGATTTTCCTTTACTCCTTGGTCTTCCGTCGCCGTTTCGTCCTCGCGCTCGGCGTTGGACTTTTCATCCTCATTGCCTTAATTTGCGTGCGTCTGTCGTCGATCCTCTAGAGGCACCGCACCCTTCCCGCCCATGAAATCTCTCGCCCGCGTTCTCTCGCCCGTTGCCCTGCTCGCCTGGGGCGCGCTGCTGCTCTACTTTTACGCCAGCGGACGCCTGGGCGCTTACCTCGTCCCGGCCTATCGCCCCGGCGTGGCGGTCGCGGGCGTGATTATGCTGGCCATCGCCCTCGGCCAGTTCTACAGCCTGCGCTTCGGCTCGCAGTGGCAAACCGCCTCCGGCCTCTTCGCCGACGATGGTGCGAGCGACCTCACCGCCCCGAACCGCGTCCGCCTGACGCAACTCTTTTCCTTCGTGCTGCTCGTCGTCCCGATCTGGGCCGCCGTCGGGGTTTCGAAAGACGCCTACGCCTCCACGGCGATGCTCAACCGGGGCATCGTCAGCGACGCCGCCAATCTCCCGGGCAAATCCTCCCTTTCCGCCGTGACCACCGCGCCCAAACCCGCCGTCGCGGCGGCTCCGGCCACCAGCTCGGTTTACGAGCCGCCGCTGCCAGGCGCGACCCCGGTTCCGAACGACACCGCCACCGCTTCCGCCAACGACGCCGCACAGTACCTCAAGAAGACGGCGGACGGCCACATTATCACCGAGGTCACCGACCTTCTCTTCGCCTCCGAGGACGACACGATGCGGCCCCTCTTCGAGAATCGCACCATCGAAATGATCGGTCAGTTCCTGCCGGTCAAGGAGGCCACCGACGGTCGTTTTCAGATCGTGCGGATGTTCATGGTCTGCTGCGCGGCGGATGCTCGCCCCGTCGGGGTCGCGGTGCAGCCGCCCGTTGCTAGAGCGGGCGTCGCTTCGGCAAAACTGCCCGAGGAGATGTCCTGGACCAAGGTGGTCGGCACGGTGAGTTTCCCGATGGAAAACGGCCGCCGCGTTCCCATCGTTCACGCCCAGACTGCCACCCCCACGGACCCGCCTTCCGAGGCGATGTTGTATTGAAAAGCATCCGGTCCTGACGGCTGTCCCAGCCGCCCGAGGCTGTCCGGGGTGACCGCCCCTCGACATCCAGGCAATTGGGCAGAAAGTGGGAAGATGTTCCGAGGTGGATGGCGACCTCAGGGCACCGTTCCTCTTCCCCCTGCGGCGTAACCGCCCGATTGCCTAAATTGCAGGGCAAGCGCTCCGCTTGCCGCGTGAACCTGCGCCCTTTCTCTTTGCACCCTTCCCTCCCTCGCGGGCAAGCTCTGCATTAAGAAAGTCCTTGCCCTCCCCCCTCCTCCCTTCCCTTTCCCTCTACTCCCCTCTACTCCCCTCTACTCCTACTCTTCCTCTGCGAGTCTCCTCCCTCTCTGCGTCTCCGCGTTAAAGATCCGCTTTCCCGCGCGCTGCCGATCCATCCCGCATCCCGCATCCCGCCTTCCCCTTCATCCTTCATCCTTCATCCTTCATCCTTTCCCCCATGACCCCCGTCTTCATCTTCGCCACTGGCATCGAGAACAGCAACCCCACCATCCAGAATGGCCGGGTCCGCATCGACGAACTCGAAAAATGCGGCCACTACACCCGCTGGCGCGAAGACTTCGACTGCACCGAACAACTTGGCATCCAGTTCCTGCGCTACGGCCCGCCCCTCCACCGCACCCACCTCGGCCCGGGTCGTTACGACTGGGCCTTCGCCGACGAAACCTTCCGCGACCTGCGCGCGCGAGGAATCACGCCCATCGTGGACCTCTGCCACTTCGGCGTGCCCGACTGGCTGGGCAATTTCCAGAACCCGGACTTCCCCGCGCAGTTCGCCGACTACGCCGGGGCCTTCGCCGCCCGCTACCCCTGGGTCCAGCTCTACACGCCGGTCAACGAGATGTTCGTCTGCGCGATGTTTTCCGCGCTCTACGGTTGGTGGAACGAACAACTCCGCAGCGACCGCGCCTTTGTTACCGCGCTCAAGTACATCGTCAAGGCCAACGTGCTGGCCATGCACGCCATCCTCGCCGTGCGCCCCGACGCCCTCTTCGTCCAGAGCGAATCCAGCGAATATTTCCACGCCGAAAACCCCGCCGCGGTCAAGCCCGCCGAAATCCTCAACGCCAAGCGATTCCTCTCGCTCGACCTCAACTACGGCCGCCGGGTCAACAGCGAGATGTACGAGTTCCTGCTCGACAACGGGATGACCCGCGAGGAGTACCACTTTTTCCTCGAACGCAATGTGCGGCACCATTGTATCATGGGCACCGATTACTACGTCACGAACGAGCACCGCGTCTGCGCCGACGGCAGCACCCGCCCCTCGGGCGAAATCTTCGGCTACTGCGAGATCACCCGCCAATACTACGAGCGTTTCCATCTGCCCGTCATGCACACGGAAACGAACATCTGGCAGGGACCCAAAGGCGACGAAGCCGTGGACTGGCTCTGGAAGGAATGGGCGAACGTCCTGCGCCTGCGCAACAGCGGCGTACCCGTCATCGGGTTTACCTGGTACTCGCTCACCGACCAGATCGACTGGGACGTGGCTCTGCGCGAGGACAACGGCACGCTCAATCCCCTCGGCCTCTTCGATCTCGACCGGAAAATCCGCCCCGTGGGTGAGTGTTACCGCCAGATCATTCAGGATTGGAACGCGGTCCTGCCCACCCAGAGCCTGTGCCTGACGCTCCCGCTGGACCCCACCGGCGAGCAACCCCGCTTCCGCCCCCGGCCCAGGTAAGGTCCTGACGGCTGTCCCAGCCGTCCCCATCTAACTGCCGATCCGAAAAACCCGGTTCCCAGCCCCGGCAGGGGCGGCAGAGTTTAGCCCGGGGCGTAAGCCCCGG
>CAHJWO010000093.1 GCA_903642295.1 PVC group bacterium
CCGGGGCGTAAGCCCCGGGGAAAAGCGCCATTCGCCCGAAGCCCCGGCAGGGGCGTAAGAAAAGACGCGTGGATTTTCCGGATAGGCAGTAAGGTAGGGATGGCTGTCCCAGCCGTCCCCATCGGGCCGCAGGCCCTTCTGAACTCCGAAGGTGGACGGCGACCTCCGGACGCCGCCCGGCAGTTCCGAGTCAATCAAAAGCTCTTTGCTAACTGCCGATCCGAAAAACCCGGTTCCCAGCCCCGGCAGGGGCGGCAGAGTTTAGCCCGGGGCGTAAGCCCCGGGGAAAAGCGCCATTCGCCCGAAGCCCCGGCAGGGGCGTAAGAAAAGACGCGTGGGTTTTCCGGATAGGCAGTAAACTGATCGACTTCCGGCGCAACGCCCCGTGCCCGCTTCCATCCCAAAACTCGAACCTTCCTCCAGCAGACTTTTGCCGCAGGTCACCGGACTTGCTTCAAGAACTCCTCTCCGTCAATGTCTGCGTCTCGTAGCGCGCCTTTGCGGGTGAACCGATCCACTTCGTCGTGGAACGGAAAACAATCCGCCGTCCATCAGGATGCCCCATTTTAACGTGGCTGCCCTTGCGGTGGATTTCGGCAAAACCCAAGCGTTGCAACGCAGTAAACACCTTTTTGCCGGAAAGCAGTGGCAGCTTCACAGAGTCAAGGCAACGACTTCGTGGCTTTCATCCTGCCTCAATTCCTCCGGGGAGGGCTCCAGAAATAACTCAATCGCTTCCTGGATGTTCCGCAACGCTTCCTCCCGGGTGCGTCCTTGCGACCAGCAGCTTCTCAGCGAGGGACAGTGCGCGGAGTAATATCCGTCCTCCCCTTGCTCGACGACGACATGCAATGTCATACCGCCAGTTTAAGCCAACAGGAAAGTTGGTCAATCCTTCGACGCTCCTCTCCTACTTCCCCTCCCCTCCGCGCAACTCCTCCGCCTGTAACATCCGCGCCGTCTGTTCGACCTGTCCAATTTCGGGCAACTCCGCCTCGCCCGCCATCGCCCCCAACTCCCGGAACCGCCGTGCCGTCACCAGCACGCGCCCTTCCAGGCTCCCCACCGCCTGATTGTACGCCTTGGTCGCCCCGTCCAGGCTTCCGCCCAGCTTGGCGAAATGGTCGCCCAGCGTCGCCAGCCGCTTGTACAAATCTCGTCCTAATTCGCTGATCACGGTCGCCTCGCGCGTCAATGCCTCCTGCCGCCAGCCGTAAAAAACCGCCCGCAACAACGCGATCAAAGTCGTCGGCGTGGCGATGATGATCTTCCGCTCGACGCCGTACTCGATCAATGCCGGATCATGTTCCAGCGCCGCCGAGAAAAAGTTCTCTCCCGGCAAGAACAACACGACGAACTCCGGCGCGCTCGGAAACTGCTCCCAATACGCCTTGCGCGTCAGCGCCTCGACGTGCCCGCGGATGGACCCGGCGTGTTTCCGCAACAGCTGCCCCCGCTCGACATCTTCCGTGCTCCGCGCCGCGTCGAAATACGCGTCAATCGGCGCCTTCGCATCCACCACGACGATCTTCCCCGCCGGCAGCCGCACCAGCAAATCCGGCCGCAACCGACCCTCCTCCGTCACGACGTTCGTCTGCTCGGTAAAATCGCAGTGGTCCAGCATCCCGGCCAGTTCCACGACGCGCCGCAACTGGATTTCCCCCCAACGCCCGCGCACGTTGGGCCGCCGCAGCGCATTGACCAGGTTCGCGGTCTCTCCCCGCAACAAATGCTGCACTTCCAAAAGCGAACGCACCTGCGAGGTCAGCGATTCATAAGCCCCGGCCCGCGCCACTTCCAACTCCCCGATCCGCTCGTCCACTTTATCGAGCGATTCACGCATGGGTCGTACCAGCGCGTCAATCGCTTCCTGCCGCCGCTGCAAATCGCCGCTGGCCGCCTCCTGAAACCGGCCCATCGCCGTGTTCGCCAACTCCAGGAACGACTGGTTGTTGTGCCGCAGCGCATCGGCGGAAAGCGCCTTGAACGCATCCGATAATTCCACCCGTGCCTCTTCGAGCAACGCGCGTTGGGCCACGCTCGCCCGCCTTTCCGCGTCCAGCCGCGCCTCAAGCTCCGCCGCCCGCACTTGGAGGTTGCCGTTCTCATCCTGAATCACCCGCAGCAATTCTTCCAACTCCGGCAGCCGTCGCGCGCGCGTCTCGGCCACGGCGCGCCGTTCGGACTGCTCGCGCAACTCCCCTGCGTACTCTTCCTCGATCCCCGACCGGATGCGCAGCGCCGTCAACTCGCGCCCCTGCCGTTGCAACAGCCACGCAAACAGCGCGAACACGGCCATGACGCCAACGCCTACCCCGAGACCGTAGAAAAATTCGGGCGCGAGCGTGGTCATGGGAACAACGGCGGCAATCATTTCTCGGATTTGGTCCAGCATGGTTCCGCTATTTCCCGGATTTGATCCAGCATGGTTCCGTTGGCCACCCCGGAGGGGTGCGGGAAATTAGCCGGGGGTAACACCCCCGGAACCCGCCCCCACGCCCGGGCACCCCGGAGGGGTGCGGGAGGGATCGAGACGGGAGATCCCGCCGGATCTGGTGTGATGAATGCGGCTCGATGCCGGTCACCTTACAGTTTTTGTAGCCAGAACAAAACCGTCCGCGTTAAGATCCGACCCGTTTTGCGGATTCGCATGGTGCCAGTCTGGGGAGGGTGCGGGGTCGCGGCGGCGTTGATCGCCCTCGGGACGCGGGGCCAATTTGCCCCGGCGTCCGTCATCGCCGCCGCGCCCGCGCCCCTCCTGGCGTCGCTGCCGCCGCCCTCCGCCCTGCCGCTCCCCCCGGTCGCACCTCACCCCCACGGCGGACTCAACGTCACCTTCTGGAACCTCCAATGGTTCCCCGGCCACCGGCCCGGCGCGGGGGTCCGCGCGCAGACCCACCACGTCGCGCTCGTCCTGCCCATCGTCCAGCGCCTCGCCCCCGACGTGCTCGGCCTGGAGGAATGCGGCGACTCCCCCGCCGCCGAACGCCTCACCGATGGCCTCCCCGGCTTCCACGTCGATGTCTGCACGGAGTTCACCCGCGAGCCCAACCACGAGCCCAGCCGCCAGCAGATCGTCCTGTGCAGCCGCCTGCCGCTGCTCGCCGCCGGGTGGCAGCCCTTCCGGCCCGACGCCAACGGCCTCCAGCCGCGCCGGGGCTTTGCCTTCGCGGCCTACCGCCTCCCGGCTGACGAGGTCCTGCTGGTGTACGGCCTCCACCTCAAGAGCAACGTCCTCGACGAACCCGGCGGCGACGCCACCAACGTCGCCATGCGCGAGGAATCAGTCCGCCAACTCCTCGCCCACCAACACGCCGAAACCGCCGCCTGCGCCCGGTGGGGACGGGTCCGCCTGACGCTGGTCGGCGGCGACATGAACACCTCGCTCGACGACTCCCGCTTCCAGGCCGAAACCACCCTGCGCTCCCTCCTCGCGCCCGACGGCGGCTTCCGTTGGATCTGGCAGGGGGTCCCGCTGCCGCTGCGGCTCAGTCTGCCCGGCGGCGGTCCGTACCCCCCGGCCTGTTTCGACCACATTTTCTATCAGGGGGAGGGGGTGCGCCTGCTCACCGCCGCCGCCGACCCGACGGCCCGCAACGTCAGCGACCACCACCCGGTTTCGGCGCGGTTCGAGTGGTAAAAATTCAACAACCGTGCGGGTTCTCTCATTCTGCGACCTCTGCGACGCCTGCGCTCTCTGCGACATAAAACCGGCATTTGCGACCATTTCCGCGCGCGAATTCCCGCCCCCGTTCCCCGGCACCTTTCGCCGCGCGGTTGACGCCAAAAGCCGAACCGCCGATGCTGCGCGACATCCCGCCATGCCTGCCCGCTCCCGCCTCCCGCTCACCCTGCTCGCCGCGCTGCTCGCGCTTTCCGCCGTCGCCCGCGCCGCGGACCCCGCCGCGTTCACCGTCGGCGCGTTCACTTTCAAGCGTCCGCCCACCTGGCAATGGGTCGTGGTGAACTCGCCCATGCGCAAGGCCCAACTCCACGTCGCCGACCCCGCCAATCCCGCCGCGCCGGGGGCCGACGCCGTGTTCTTCACCTTCGGCGCGGGCCAGGGCGGCGACGCGGGCCAGAACGCCGCGCGTTGGATCGGCCAGTTCGAGAAGCCCGAGACCGTCCATCCCGTCGAGGAAACCGCCACGATCAAGGGCACCAAGGTCACCCGGGTCCGCGTGGAAACCGGCACGTTTTCCAGCGGGATGCCCGGCCAGCCCGCCGCGCCCCAGGAAAACTACGGCCTCTACGGCGCGATCCTGGAAAGTCCGGCGGGCGACGTGTACATCAAGCTGACCGGCCCGGCGGCGGTCGTCAAAGCGGCGGCAGCGGACTTCGAGGCGATGATCCAAAGCCCGTTCTGAGTCGTAACCCTCGCACGATGAGACGGATCAGCCTGAACGTGCGCGGACGGCGTCTCCAGCCCGGCTGGCAAGGGATGGCGCTGCTGTTCGTCGTTTTTGGCGTGGCGTTGGCGCTCTGGTTGACGGTGCTGCCCCGGCTGGTCAAGCCCGCGCAACCGGTCTCCACCCCCACGGAACGGCTGGCCACGGAACTGGCGAACCTCAAGATGCTCGGGCGCGCGCTCCGGCTCCACGCCGCCGAGCACGACGGCAAATTCCCTCCGGCCATCTCGGAAATCCACTGGCGGCAGAACATGCCCGGCATGCAATGGAGCGGCCTGCCCGCCGCCGCGAGCCGCTTCCACGACCAGCGCGACGGCCACCCCATCGAATGGCTCTACTATCAGGGCAAGACCGAATCCGATCCGCCCGAAACCGTCCTGGCCGCGTCGCCGGTGGCGGTCGGCCCACACGGAGACCAGCGGCTGGTGGTGCGGGCCAGCGGCGTGGCGGAGATCATCCCGGAGACCGATTTCCAGCAGAAGGCGACCGATACGACGGCCCCTTGAGCCGCGCGTGACCGCGGTAAATCCCGTGCCACCTTCTTGCACCCGGCGATCATTACCTGATCCTTACAACATTCGCCGTTTTGCTCATCAGATCCTCACACAACCGGCGAAAGATTTCAAAACAGCCCCGTTGGCAGCCCGTTCGCTGATGGCTTCGTGCAAAAATGCCACGTTGCCGGAAACAAGCGGCTGCGACCGGGACACGAATCCCACCACCCGTAAAGTCTCTGCAACCATCCTGATCACCATGAAGTTTCCACGTTCTCTCTTTCTCGCCGCAACCCTCGGCGGTCTGGCCATCGCCGTTCCTACCAACGGGCTGGCGCAAACCATCACCTTCACCGACGCCACGCTGGTTCCGATCACGGTCATCGGCCCGTTCACCGCGTCCGGCACGTTTCGCACCAGCGACGGCAGCAAGGGTAACTATACGGTGACCTACTCCTTTTCCGGTGCCACTACGACGACCACGTCGGTCTATACCCTGCTCTCCTCCACGCAAACCAGCACCGACACGACCGTCACCACCAACAATCTCGATGGCTCCCGGATCGTGACGTTCAGTCACCTGGGGTTCGGCGCGACGGTGCCGTTCAGTTCCACGACGACCTACCCGACGACCATCCAGACGACCGCTGCCACTGTTACCTCTCCGAAGGGCACCAGCGGGGCCGTCGGTACCGGCACCTACACGGCGGCGGACGGCACCAGCGGCACGCTGGTTTCGCTGCTCACGCACGGCAATCAGGAAGTCATCACCAGCACCGAATACACCAGCGCGGTGGGGGTCAGGACGCGCGAACTGCGGATCGAGAATAACGGCGGGACCAACCAGGTCATCCGCACGCTGACGGTGGATTCCGCCAACGCGTTGACCGCCACGGCCCTCACCCTCTTCCCTGGCCGACATCACGACAAGTAAACCTCCGGCAAAAGTCCGCCGATTTTCGCAGATTTTCGCCGATGACCAGCCGAGGGACCGCTCGGGTGGTCTTTTCCTGTCTCCAATCTGCGAAAATCTGCGAAATCTGCGGACAATTTCCGATTTTTGCCGGAAGTCTATTGAAAGGCCGGACCACTGGCGACCCCTCCAAGGTCCTGATGGCTGTCCCAGCCGTCCGTGACTCTCTCCCGGCGGGGGCGCGCCGGCCCCGGCGAGCGTCCTTCAGCGAAGCAAGGGACGCCGGGACAGCCATCCCTTCGCTCCGATGGGGATAGGGCGCGGGGGCCCGCCAGGCTTCGCGCCGCCTCAGGGCAGCGGGCCGTAGATGGACACGTTGTTCGAGCGGTCGCCGTCGTTGATGGCGTTCTGCGGGTCCGCCACGATGAGCAGGTACTTGCCGCTGGTCGGACCCAGGTCAGCGGGTTTCGCCGTGAACTTGGCCGCCAGCGCGCCCGTGCTGCCGCCCTTCTTGGCCAGCGTCGGGAAGCCGAAATCCGCGAGGCTGAGCACTGCGATGAACTGGTCGCTGGCCACCGAGAACGTCTGGTCGTCCGAGAGATAAGCGCCCACCTGCACGCCGTTGGCCGGCTTCTTGCCGGAGTTCGTCACGGTCAAGGTACCCTTGAATTTGGTCTTGGTGCCCTTGGCGTTGGGGACGACCTTCACGTCGCTGAACGCCACCGACAAATCCGCTGTCTTGGTCACGGGCGGCTGCGTTCCACCGGCCCCGCTGACGAAGATGTTCTTCGGGCAAATGACCACGTAGTGCCCGCCGCCGTACGCCAGGTCGCGGATGTAATCCGAACTGGTGGCCACGGTTCCGAACGAGGTCCAGTTTTGCCCGTCGGTGCTGGCGTGGAGGTTGAAGCCGAAACTGCCGCCGCCCACGCTGATGAACTGCCCGTTCAGGAATCGGCCGAAGCGCGTGGCCACGCCGAAAAGGCCGAGGCCGGGAATGTCCTCCTGGACACCCGGGCTGGCCGTAGTCCAGGTGATCCCGTCCGTGCTGACCTTCTGGCTGGCCCCGTTTTCCTGCGTGAGAAACGTCCCGTTGCCGTAGGCGAGGTAAATGTAGCCGTTGCCGTTATCCAGGCCGGTTTGCGCGGTCCAGGTGCGGCCGTCCGGGCTGGTGAACAGGTGCGGCAGCGACGTGCCCGCGCTGACCACCGCGAACAAGCCCGCGCCGAAAGCGATGTCCTCGTTGGTGTCAAAGATCGACGCGGGCGGCAGGGCCACCCCCTGCCAGTTCGAGCCGTCGGTGCTCACGTCCACCCGTGCCCCGTCGAGTCCCGCGCCGCGAGCGGCAACGATGACGCCATTGCCCTCCGCCAGACCGACCAGATAGCCCTCCGAGTCGGCGTCAGGGACGTTGGTCCAGGTCGCGCCGTCGGTGGAGGAGAAAATCTTCTGGGTCGGCGCCGCGCCGAAAATGAAGAACTTGCCGTCGGCGAAACGCACCTTGCCGGTGGCGGGAAAATCCAGCGTGTGCTCCGTCCAGGCTGAGCCGTCTTTGCTGGTGAAGCTCACGTCGAAGCCCTTGCCGGTCGCGCGGTCGAAATTGATGCCCATGGCGACAAACGTGCCGTTGCCGTAGTCCACGCTGCTGACGGTGGTGTTGGCATCGGAGGCGAGGCCGCCGGGCGTCACGTCTTTCCAGACGGGAACGTCGTCCGCGCGCAGGGCAGGGGTGGCGCTCAGGAGGGCGGCAACGAAGGCCGCGCGCAGGAGCGAGGCAGGGAGTTGGAAGCGGGCGGGAAGGGGCATGGAGATGATGAGGTTGGTTGTCGTCTTGCAAGGTGAAGACGCCAACTCCCGCTCCATATTCCAGCCGGTAAAGATTTTAACAGGAAAATACTTCCATTAATGTAGACGCTCATTCTCAAGGGCGCGGGCCCCGGCCCTCATCGACGATTTCACTGACCGGTTTTCCACGGGGAACGCCGTTGGGAAAATCCGCCCGCAGACGCGCCATAAAATCCGGGCGTTTTCGCCGGGACTCCATCCTGTCCGGCTGCTGGACGAACTTGGCTTGCCAGCATTTGCACATCTGCAAAAAGATTTCTCGTTCGGAGTCTGGCAACCCTTGCAGTTGCTCGAAAAGGGTGGTCGCGTCGGCAGCCATCTCAAAATTTTACCAATGGAAAGGCAGGGCTTCCAGCCGCTTTACACCCCGCCTTCCCAGGCTTCCAGGAAGGCCCCGATCAACTGCGGCAATTCCGGGCTGTAGCCGCCTTCCAAAATCGCGCCGACCGGGCACGGCGTGTCGTTGAGCCACTGGCCCAGCGTGGCGTAGTCCTCGGTCCGCAGGGTCATCTGCGTGAGCGGGTCATCCTGGTAGGCGTCGAACCCGGCGCTGACCAGCACGAGGTCCGGCTCAAAATCGAGGATGTCCGTCCAACTGTTTTCGAGCAGGTGCAGGTGCTCCTCCGGCGGGGTCCCGGGGGCGACGGGGTAATTCTTGACGTTGCCGAACGACTTTTCGCCCGTGCCCGGATAGCACGGGAACTGGTGGACGCTGACGTACAGAATTCCCTTTTTGCGTGCCAGGATGGCTTCCGTGCCGTTGCCGTGGTGGGCGTCGAAATCCCACACCGCGACGCGCTCCAGCTCGTGTTCCGAGCGGGCGTGCAGGGCGGCGACCGCGACGCTGTTGAGGTAGCAAAAGCCCATGATGTCGTTGGCCGTGGCGTGGTGGCCGGGCGGACGCATCAGGGAGAACGCCTTTTCGCCTTCCAGGGCGATTTCGGCCACAACGAGGGCCTCCTCCACGCCGCGCCGGGCGTGGGCGTCCATGTCGGGCAGGGCGGCGGTGTCGGCGTCGAACATGCCCGTGGTGGTGTTGCGCAGGCGGGCGAGGTGCGCCGCCGAGTGGGCCAGGCGCAGGATTTTGTCGGAGACAGGCTCGGTGGCGCGGGCTTCAACGGGGAACCAGTCCGGGTGCTTGCCCTGGAGGTATTCGGCAGTGCGCAGCACGCGGGAGGGCGCCTCGGCGTGGCCCGGGGCGGCGTACTCGGCGCAGGTGGAATCGTAACGGATGATCATAAGTCGGAAGTCGGAAGTCGGAACGCGGAAGTAAAGGCGGAAGCGCGGGCGTGCCAAGGGAAAACAGCGGCGGGCCAGCCGGCCGGGTGGCGGGAAACTTTTCGTCGCTGGAGTCGTTACTTCCGCGTTCCGACTTCCCACCTCCAACTTTTCCCTAATGGAGACGAGGCAAGGCGCGCCGACAAGCGGGCAATCAGAACTCATTTGCGAACGGAGAAAGCCGCTTCCGTCGTTTCTGGTAACGATGTAGGCTTGGCGTCATGGCTGCCATCCTTGATTTGCCGGAAGTGCGGGCGCGCGTCACGCGTTGGACGGTCGGGGATTACGAACGGCTGACCGAACTGGGCGCGGTGTCCCGGCGGGCCGAACTGATCCGCGGATTGATCGTCGAGAAAATGTCCAAAAGCCCGCTGCACAACTTTTTAACAATTCGGATCGCTGATACTCTGCGCCCCCGAGTCGGAGCGGGACTACTGGTACGGCAGGAGGCGTCGTTGCGCTTGGCGGACTCGGTGCCGGAACCGGATGTAGCACTGGTGCGCGGCAGAGAGACGGACTTCCGCACGCGGCATCCCACGACGGCGGAACTCGTCATCGAGGTTGCGGTCAGCAGCGCGGCGCTGGACCGGGAGAACGCCTCGCTCTACGCGGAGGCAGGCGTGGCGGAATACTGGATCGTGCTCGGGGAAGCCGAACAGGTGGAGGTGTACCGCCGCCCTGAAAATGGCGTTTACCAGGAAAAACGCCTCTATGCCCGCGATGAGACGATTCCCAGTGCGAGCGTGTCGGACGGGTTGGTGCCGGTAGCGAGTTGGTTTGCATAACGCCGGGCGATCTTCGCATTGCGGAGCGCAGGATGATATGAGCTTCCGCGTGGTAGCTACCCGATGGGCGCAAACGATGCGTGCGCGGCTGGTTCCGTGGTGCCCATCTCCCGCAAACAAACGCATCCGCCCCCGCCTTTTCGGGCGAACGGGAAGCATTGACACACAGGAGTTGCCTGTTACTCTGTGGCCCAAAGTCCCGGTCCAAATCAGCGTTTAACCCATTTTTACAGCCATTTAACAACTCTTGACGGCGAAAGTCGCCCGCGCATACAAAGTCATTGTCATCTTTTGTAGTGCCGTCACGTTTTTCCCATGAGATTTCCGCTCGCCCTGACCAGCAAGATTGCCAAGTACATCATCGGCAACAAGATTCGTGGTAAAAAGAAGTTCGCCACCGTGCTCCAACTGGAGCCCTTGCACACCTGCAACCTGACCTGCACCGGCTGTGGCCGCATCCGGGAGTACAGCACCTCGCTCAAGGACGTGATGAGCCTGGAGGATTGCCTCGGGTCCGCCATCGAGTGCAAAGCGCCGATGGTGTCCATCTGCGGCGGCGAACCGCTGATTTACCCGCAGATCGAGGCGCTTTCCACGACGCTGCTGGAGAAGCACGAGCGCATCGTTTACCTCTGCACCAACGCCATGTTCATGCGCCGCAAGATGCGCGGTTACATGGCCCGGGAACTGGCCCTGCACCCCGGCGGCGGGATGGAAGGCAAGATCAACCGGTTGCAGGCGGACGGGTTGCTGACCGAGAAGGACGTGGCCGAGATCCGCAAGGGGCCGAAGGACATCAACGCCCCGGTGATGGCCCCGCACCCGTTCTTCTTCTGGAACGTGCACCTCGACGGCCTGGAATACATCCACGACCTGATCGTGGAGCGCGAGGGCGTCTTCAAAGAGGCGATCCTGGGGATGCGCATGGCCAAGATCCTCGGCTATCAGGTCTGCACGAACACCACCGTTTACAAGGAGACGGACATGCAGGAGGTCGAGGACATGCTCGATTTTCTGGGTGAGTTCGGCGTGGACGGCCATACGATCAGCCCCGGCTACGAGTACGACGCCGCCAAGGCCGACATGGTCAAGCGCCTGAATTTGCAGCCGGACGACTTCTTTCTGACCCGCGAGGGCACCCGCGAGAAGTTCAAGGACATGCCGGAGTGGAGCAAGCGTTACTCGCTGCTCGGCACGCCGATTTACCACGAGTTCCTGGCCGGTCAGCGCGAGCTGGAATGCTCCGCCTGGGCCATCCCGACGCGCAACATCGCCGGGTGGCGGGGGCCGTGCTATTTCATGGCCGGTGCCGGGCACTTCAAGAGCTACGAGGACATGCTCAACGACGTGGACTGGACGAAGTTCGGCGTCAATCCGGCCACCGGCGAGGCCCGGGACCCGCGCTGCGAGAACTGCATGACCCAGTGCGGCTTCGAGCCGAGCGGGGCGCTTTCCAGCCGCCTGGACGACTCCTGGAAGAATCTCGTCTATAATTTCGCCGCGAAGCCCAAGCCGAACGGCCGGGGCAGGGAAGTGAACGCGTACAACGGCGTGACCGCCGGGCGCGGGCACCTGACCGGTGAGCAGGTCAAGAAGACGATGGCGGGTCCGAAGATCGAGGCGACGGCGGCGGCGTAGAGACGGGGGTGGGCAGGGACTGGGTTGCGGGCGGGATCGGGACGGTCCGGCCCGGCAGCCCGCAATTTTTTATACCGATAAGAATGGCTAAAATTATCCGTCTTCCCCGCGCACACGGCCGGCTGGCCGTCGAACGCCTGCCGGTGCAGGCCGACGACGAAGACGTGCGGGAAGCCACGCGCCGCTCGCAGGAAAATCTGCTGCGCCTCCAGTACCCGGAAGGGCATTGGGTGGGGGAGTTGATGGTCGATAGCACGCTTTGCTCGGACTACGTGCTCTACATGCACTGGCGGGGCAAGGTGGACCCGGTGTTGCAGGAAAAGTGCGTCCGGCACATCCGCAAGCGGCAGTTGTCCGACGGCGGCTGGAACATTTACCACGGCGGACCGAGCGACATCAACCCGTGCGTGAAGGCATACTTCGCGCTGAAACTGGCCGGGCACAGCCCGCAGGCCCCGTGGATGGTCGAAGCGCGCGCCAACATCGTGCGGCTGGGCGGCATCCCGCGCTGCAACACGTTCACCAAGCTCTACCTGGCGCTGATGGGCGTGTTTCCCTGGAAATACCTGCCCACCATCCCGGCCGAACTGATTTTGCTGCCCGACTGGCTGTATTTCAACATCTACCAGATGTCAAGTTGGACGCGGGCGATGCTCATCCCGCTGGCCATCATCAATCACTTCAAGCCCACGCGCACCCCGCCGGAGGACCGGCAACTGCACGAGTTGTACCCGTGCGGCATGGAGGGCGGCGATTTCTCCCTGGCGCGCTCGGAGCGGTTCTTCACGTGGCGCAATTTCTTCCTGCGCTGCGACTGGACGCTCAAGTGGATCGACAACCTCGGGTTCCGCCCGTTCCGCGCCAAGGCGCTGAAGGTGGCCGAAGCGTGGATGGTCGAGCGCATGGGCACCGGTTCCGACGGCCTGGCAGCCATCTTCCCGGCGATGCTCAACTCCCTGATCGCCCTGGAAGTGCTCGGCTACGAGGAGACCCATCCCGTTTTTCAAAAGGCATGGAAGGACTTCGAGGACCTTTTCGTCGATGATCCCAACGACTTTCGCATCCAGCCGTGTTTTTCCCCGGTGTGGGACACGGCGATCACGGCCATCGCGCTGGTCGAGAGCGGCGTGGACCCGGCCCACCCGGCGCTCGTCAAGGCGGGCAACTGGCTCTATTCCAAGGAGGTGCGTTTCCGGGGCGACTGGATCAAGCAGAACCCGTATCACGAGGCCAGCGGCTGGGCGTTCGAGTACAACAACATTTATTATCCTGACACCGACGACACCGCGATGGTGCTGATGGCGTTGCGCCTGGTCCAGCCCGAGGACCCGGTGACCGCCAACGACACGTTCAAGCGGGCGTTGGACTGGCAGATGAGCTTTCAGTGCAGCGACGGCGGCTGGGCGGCGTTCGACAAGGACGTGACCAAGGGCTGGCTGGAGGACATTCCCTTTGCCGACCACAACGCGATGCTCGACCCGTCCTGCTCCGACCTGACCGGTCGAACGCTGGAATTGCTCGGCTACCTGAACTGGGACAAGCGCGACCGCCGGGTGGTCCGGGCCATCAACCACCTCAAGCGGACCCAGTGCGACGACGGCTCATGGTACGGGCGCTGGGGCGTCAATTATATTTACGGGACGTGGCAGGTGTTGCGCGGGCTGCGCGCCATCAACTACGACATGAGCGAGAACTGGGTGCGCCGGGGGCACAACTGGCTGGCCTCCTGCCAGAACGACGACGGCGGCTGGGGCGAACGCTGCAACACCTACGACGACCCGACGCTCAAGGGCAAAGGACCGTCCACCGCCAGCCAGACGGCGTGGGCGTTGATGGGCCTCATCGCGTGCGGCGACCTGGATTCGTCCAACGTGCAGGGTGGCTTGCAGTACCTCATCGACACCCAGAACGCGGATGGAAGCTGGAGCGAGGATGAGATCACCGGCACGGGATTTCCGAAGGTGTTTTACCTCAAGTACGACATGTACCGGAACAATTTCCCGCTGCTGGCGCTGGCGACATACACCAACGCGCGGGAGGGAATTTACCGCCCCGGTTACATGCAAACCAAGCTGGCGGCGCGCAACCGGTACTACCCGGTGCTCAAGAAGTTCGCGCCCCAATTGACGACCGCCGTGTGCGGGATACTCGGCGTGACCGAAGGCCAGCTTTCGTGAACAGGTAGGGACGGCGGTCCCTCGCCGTCCGTCGCTTATGGCGCAGGCACACGCTGGCTGCCGACCGACCAAACTCCACGGACGGCGAGGGACCGCCGTCCCTACCTGTTGGTCTCTTGACCTCCGCACGGACCTACCCGACGTTCTCCCATGCCTTACGAACTTCCTCCTTTGCCCTACCCGAACGACGCGCTCGAACCTCACATCGACGCCGCGACGATGGAAATCCATCACGACAAGCACCACCAGGCGTACATCACCAACCTGAACAAGGCCCTGGAAGGCAACGCGGACCTGTCGAGCAAGCCCATCGAGGAACTGATCGCCGACCTCAACGCGGTGCCCGAGGCGGCGCGCACGGCGGTCCGCAACAACGGCGGCGGCCACGCGAACCACTCGTTCTTCTGGAAGATCCTCGGCCCGAATGGCGGCGGCGAGCCAACCGGCGAATTGAAGGCCGCCATCGACGAAACGTTCGGCAGCCTGGATGCGCTCAAGGAGAAGGTGAACGCCGCCGGAGCCTCGCGTTTCGGCAGCGGCTGGTCGTGGCTGATCCTCAACAAGGACAAGAAGCTGGAAGTGGTTTCCACGCCAAATCAGGACAGCCCGCTGATGGACGGCAACACGCCGATCCTCGGCGTGGACGTGTGGGAGCACGCCTATTACCTGAAATATCAGAACAAGCGTCCCGACTATTTGAAGGCGTGGTGGAACGCCCTCAACTGGCAGGCAGTGGGCGAGAATTACGCGAAGGCGCGGGGGTGACCGGCTGCGTCCGTCCGGCTAGAGCGTTCAAGTTTTGTTGTAGCCACGGCACCCCGTTGCCGTGTCCGGTTTGCTGGACGCAGATACGGCAACGGGGTGCCGTGGCTACAGCGAGGAACGGCGACGACTTTCATGAAAGTGCTATAGGACTTGTTTTACCACGGTTGAGCAGGGCTGCCAGAATCAGGCGGACCCCCATTCCTATGCCGAGCATTTTGACAATGGTCAGATAGACTTCCAAATGAGCATCAGCGGCATTGACCCCTGGTTCAGAGGCAAGAATTGGCGCATGAACGAGATGGCGGAGGCAGATGAGCGAGCCTGCAACCGCACAGGTTGCCAGCAGCGTAAATCCTCCGACGATGAGTAAGTGAAAACGCGAGGCATTCCTTTGTATGTAGATGCCAAGAATCAGCACCGTAATCAAGAAGGCCATTGGGGCGGTGATCGTAAATCCCAGCGACTGTAAGGCAGC
>CAHJWO010000094.1 GCA_903642295.1 PVC group bacterium
GGCGTTCCCCAGAGCCGACGGCGGGGCGCCGTCGGCAGCACGCGAGGCGCGTGCGCTCCCCAAACTGACTTGCTTGGGCCAAATGGAATGACCTTGGTTCGGTGGACGGAGCGCTGGTGTCATCCTTCGCCTGCGACTAATTTGCCGATTGATTGACAGTTTCGCAGCGGAAAATCCCGGACCGGAGAGAACGTGCATTTCCCCGCCAAAAGCGCTTGCGTTCGCCGGGACGCATTCTTACGTTAAATTCCCCTTGAGCACGTCCTCCGCCCCGGCGGCAGACCCGCAACCAACTCGCGTCCGAAGCAACCATAGCGAGGCTGTCACGGTTCCCTCAAGGACAATCCGAGCTTTTTCTCCCTTCCTCGATGCTCCCAACTTCCGGCCAGATTTTCCGCCGAGTCACCGCCCTCTGCCTGGTTTTTTGCCTGGGCATCGGTTCGCTCCGCGCCCAACAGCCGCCCCCTCCCGGCGCACCGGACCTGACGGCGCTTTTCAACAACGCGATGGTGTCTTTCGACAAGGGCGACTACCAGGGCGCGGCCACGACCATCAAAACCTTGCTGGCGAACACCACGCAGCCCACCGACGCCACCCCGGCGGACATCTCCAAGCTCAAAAAGCTCCTGGAGCCGATCTACTTCACGCTCGGTGCCGCGTACTTCAACCTCAAGGATTACGGCACCGCGACTGCGGCCTTGCAGGACTACGTCAGCCGTTACCCACAGGGCTCGCGGCTGGAAGAAGCGCAGTTCTCCCTCGCGCAGGCCGCCTACTTTAACCGCGATTACCCGACCGCCGCGAAAGGCTTCGCCGCGCTGGAAGGCAATCCCAAATACCGCGAGGACGCGCTGCTGCTCGAAGCGGTTTCCTACCACGAGGCGAACAACCTCGACAACGCGGTCGGCGCGTTGGAGCGCCTGACCAACGGCGGCATCCGCTCGCAGACCACGGCGCGTGGCGCCATGCAACTCATCGGCTACTACAGCGAAAAGAAGCAGACCGACAAGGCCTTCAAGATGCTCTCGGAGGTGCAGAGCAACCTCGCGCAGGTTGAGAACGTGGTTGAACTCAATTCCATCGCCCTCTCCCAGGGCGACGCCTTTCTGGAAGCCGACAAGAATGAGGGGGCGCTGACTTGTTACCGTGCCGTCCGGGTGCGCTCGGAGGTCATTTCCCTGCAACAGGAGCGCCTCGCGGCGGCGCAGCGCCGTCTGGCCAGCATCCAGGCTTCCATGCGCGCCAACGTCAAGGAAGCCGGGCAATATTACGTGGTCCTCAAGCAGACCCAGGACACCATCGCGGAAGATACCAGGCTTTTGCAGGAGTTCGGGAAGCTGCCCAGCATCCGGCCCAAGCTGCTCTACCGCATGGGCCGCGCGTTTACGGGCATGGGCCGGCCCTGGGAAGCCCTCGTCGTTTACAATGACAGCGTCGAGCTCGCCAAGGACGCCGCCGACAAGGAACCGGCCCTGTATGCGCAGGTAACCACCTATGCCGACGTGAACCAGCCCTCGCTGGCGCGCGGCGCGAGTGAACGTTACCTCAAGGATTTTCCGCAGGGCACGAACGCCAATACCGTGGGCTACCTGCTCGGCGCGACCGCTCTTCAAGAAGGAGACGCCAAGGGGGCGGAAGGCTACTTCGGACGGATGCTGGCCGAACAGCCGGCCAGCACGCTGCGCGAGGACATGAAGTTCCTGCTGGCGAACTCCCAGTTCGCGCAGGGGGAATACGATAAGGCGAAATCCGGCTACCAGGAATACCTCAGCGAATACGCGTCCGGGGCCCACTCGGAGGATGCCTTCTACCGGCTCGCCCTGTGCAGCCTGTTCGCGGGCAAGTATGACGAGGCGTTGACCGGCATCGACGCCTACCTCGAAAAATATCCCGGCACCGCCTCGGAGCCCGATGCCCGCTACCGCCGGGCGGTGTGTCTGTACGCTTACAACAAATACGACGAGGTCATCACGGCGTGTCAGGAATGGATCAGGAAGTTCCCCAATGATCAGCAGCAAGGCGAGGTCCAGGCGCTGTTAGGTGATTCGTTTGCCGCCAAGGACAAGCCGGACGATGCGCTGGCCGCCTACACGCAATCCTATAAGACCGCCACGACCACCGAAGTGCTCAACTACTCGATCATGGAGGTCAGCAAGATTCTCCAAAAGCGGGGTGACTGGGAGGGGGTCGCCGCGATGTTCCAGGGGTTCGTCAAGGATCATCCCGACCACCCGACGGCTGTGGCGGCGGCGTACTGGATTGGCCGCGCGGAAACCAAGCTCGGCAAGGTGGATGAAGCGAAACGTTTCGTCGCGGAGATGGCCAGGAAATACATCGACGACCCCAAGAAAGATGCCGTCGAGCAGCTTCTCAACCAGTTGGCAACCCTGTGCGTGCGCAAGAAACCAGCGGCAAAACCGGCGGAGGCGCCTGCTGCGGCTCCCCAGGGCACCAGCCCGTCGGGTAGCCCGGCGGCGGATGCTGCCACTGCCGTTGCTGCGGCCACCGCTGCCGTCACGCCGGAGGCCTCTCCCACCGCCAGCGACCCCGGCGCGGAATTGGACGAACTGCTCGGTGCCGCCGCGGCGGACCACACCCCGACGGCGCGCGCTCGCATCCTTTACGCCAAGGCGCAACTGGCCCAGATGCGCCACCAGACCCCCGAGAGCGACCGCAACCTGTTGAACATCGCGCAAGAGTTCAAGCCGGAGGTGCTCAGCGCGCCGATCCTGGGTCAGATCGGCGATCTCCTGCTGTCCCGGGGACGGACGGACGACGCGGCCCCGTTCTACCAGCACCTGATGGATTACTTCGGCAAAAGCGACTATATCGATTTTGCCTATGCTGGCCTGGGTGAAATCGCCTTCCAAAAAAAGCAATACGACAAGGCGTTGGGTTTCTTCAACGACGGGACGACCAAGATCGCGGCCAATTTGAAGCTCAAGGATTTGACCGTCGGGCAGGCCAAAACGCTGCTGGCGCTGCACCGGTACGACGAGGCAAAGAAGTTGTTCGAGCAAGCGGCCTCCGTCCGGGAATGGCGCGGGGAGACGACGGCGTTCAGCGTGTATTCGTTGGGGGAGATCGAAGCTCAGCAGGGCCATTGGGCCGAGGCAAACGCTTATTTCCAGCGGGTATTCGTCGCGTACCAGAAGTTCCTGCCGTGGGTCGCCAAGGCTTACATCGCCAGCGGCGAGAGCTTCGAGAAGCTCGACAAGAAGCCCGAGGCCATCAAGACGTACCAGGAGATGCTGCGTAACCAGAAGTTGAGCGAGTTCAGCGAGGCGTCACAGGCCCGCGAACGCCTCGCGGCGCTCGGGGCAGGCTGAAGCGAAGTCCGCCGTAGCAATGCAGAAAGCAAAGTCAGAAGATCCTGTCACCATGAATCGGTTTCCCCTGTTTTTCGTCGTCGTTGGAGCGTTGGCTTGCGCCGGTTCGGTTCGGGCGCAGACCATCCAGTTGAGGGACGGGCAGGCCGTGGCGACGCTGGGCGTCCGCCGTGACGGCGCGACCGTAGCCGCCAAGATCAAGACCGGCAACGGCACCGAGGGCGAGGTCGGCTATCCGGTCGCAAACATCGCGCGCATCGAGTTTCCCGACCCCGCGCAACGCAAGATCGCCACCGACCTGCTCGCACAAAACCGCCCGGACGAGGCGCTCCGGCAATTGACGCCCGTCGTGGCGTATTACGCGCCGTTCCGCGACCTGCCGGGAAGCTGGTGGACACCGTTGGCCATGCTGCAACTCGACGCCCTGAGCCGCCTCAACCGCGACCGCGACGCCGAAGCGCTGACCGGCGAACTGGCGCGCATGGGAGCAGCCAACCCGGAAATCCTGCGCTCCGTGAAGATCCGCCAGGGCATCGCCCTCGAACGCAAGGGTGACCACGCCAAGGCACTCGCCGTCCTGGAACCCATCGTCAACGACGACGACGTACCGCCCGCGACGATTGCCGAAGCGTGGCTGAATGTCGGCGCGGCCAAGCTGGCGCAACGCGATTTCCGGGACGCGCTGCTGGCCTACCTCCACATCCCGGTGTACAACCCGGAACGCGCGAATTTCATGCCGACCGCCCTGCTCGGAAGCGCGGTCGCCTACGTCGGGCTCGACGATAAGACCCGGGCCGAAAGTACGTTGAAAGATTTGATTGCCCGTTTTCCCAATTCGCCGGAAGCTGGGGATGCGAAAGCCCGCCTCAAGAAGCTCCTCGGTCCCGCCGCCGACAAAACTGCGGCGAACGGTTAGATCGCATTCCTTCTTCCGCCGACGTTTCACCCTCGTTTCCTCCACCCGCACCCCATGAAACACAAACTCGCAATTCTCGGCAGCGTAGCGTTCGTCGCGCTGATGTTCACCACTGCCGTCGTGCAAGCACAGGCCCCCGCGACGAGCCCGGCGGCCGCCACCGCCCCGCACAAGAAAAACCTGCTGACGACCATCCTCGAAGGCGGCTGGGTGATGATCCCCATCGGGCTTTGCTCGGTCTTCACGCTGTATTTGATCGGCGAGGGAACGACCCGCACCGCACCCGCCAAGCTTTGCCCGCCCGACCACACGAAGGCCGTGCAGGACCTTTTCCGCCAGGGTGACTACGTGGGTGCGTACAACTATTGCAAGGGCAACCCTTCGCCCATGAGCAACGTCATCCGGGTGGGAGTTTCCTATCTGGGCGACGGCCAGAACATGACCGAGACGGCCATGAGCGAGGAATTGGCCAAGGAAAACGCCCAGCTACAGACCAAGTTGAGCTACCTTTCGGTCATCGGCGTGTGCGCGCCCATGATCGGATTGCTCGGCACGGTGACGGGGATGATGAGTGCGTTCTCGACGCTCGGCACGAGCGGCATCGGTGATCCGAGTTCGCTGGCCGGGGCCATCGGCGAGGTGCTCGTCGCCACGGCGAGCGGTTTGTTCATCGCCATCCCGGCTTTCGGCGCGTTTTACTACCTGCGCAACCGCGCGGCGGCGGGCCTGCATGTCATCGAGGACAACGTGAACGCCCTCTTCCGCAAGATGCCTTACGACCTGCTGCACAACGTTCACATCGGGGACGAGGAACTATTCGCTGCTGCGCCCAATTGGGTCCACGGGACCGGGAGCCCCACGCCGCCACCCGAGGATCATGGCCTCGGCCTCCCCGGCGTCCATGCCCCCGGCATCGAAGGCCAGACCGTCACCGCGCAGGCGCCGATCTGAGCGTGCCGATCCCCCACCCGCAACTTCAAACGAGGAAGGGACACTAGTTTATGGCCGGAGGCGGAGGCGGAGGAGAAGGCGAACCGGAGTTCCAGGTCGCACCCATGGTGGACGTGCTGCTGACGATCCTGATCTTCTTCATGACGATCACGAGCGCACAGGTGCTGCGGGTGGACAAATCCATCAAGCTGCCGGTCGCTCCCAATGCGGCGAAGAAGGATAACACCAAGAGCGAGGCCGTCATCAACGTGCGCTGGAACGCCGCGACCCAGAAGGCGGAGTACGTGTTCGATGACCGGCTCTACACCAAGCTGGACGAATTGGTGCCGATCCTCAAGCCGCGCCACGACAACGATCCGAAGTATCGCGTGGTGATCCGGGGAGACCGCGAGGTGCCTGCCGAATCGGTGTCGCGGGCGATGGATGTCGCGGGGAGTTCCGGCATCTCGGACATCTCGTTCTCGACGATCAACCGGGAGTGATCCGCCTCATTTTATGCATCTGAAGCAAACGAGTTCGAGCGACGGCAACGTCGGTTTTCAGATCGCGCCGATGATCGATGTCGTTTTCGTCATCATGCTATTTTTCATGGTGATGGCCGGCGCGGTGAAGGTGGAGAACGAGTTGAACACCGTCCTGCCGGGGTCGGCGGAAACCTCGAACAGCGTGGACTTTGTGGATGAGCAGATCATCTCCATCGCCGAGGACGGAGAGGTGTCGCTGAATGATGAACCGTTCGATTCGCCGACGAGCACGACCCTGCCTCAGTTGACCAACACGCTTGGGAAACTCAAACAGGCCAGCGATGCCTCCAAGTCGTTGCTGGCGGTGACGATTGCCAGCGACGCACAGGCAAAGTACGGTCGAGCCATCGACGTGCTCAATGCGCTGGCAGCCGCAAAAATCGACAACGTGACGTTTACGATCAGCGACGAGGAATAGGGCTGCGCGTTCGTCGATAAGGTAGGGACGGCACTCCGTCGCCGTCCCCATCGTTGCCCCTGATCCGAAATTACCGGGCGGCGGGCGGCGTCAGCGGGCGCAGCCAAACGTTGCGGAAACGGACGGCGTGTCCGTGGTCCTGCAAGCCGAGCGGCCCCGTCGGTGTCGTGAATCCATACTTGGCCAACGCACCATTGATGGTGGGTCCCAACAGGGCAACGTGGTTCTGTACCAGCACGCCGTTCAGGAACACCGTGAGATAGGCGGGGGTATTGAGGGCTTTGTCTTCGCCAAAACGGGCGGCGGTGAAGACGATATCGTAAGCCTGCCATTCCCCCGGCGGCCGCACCGGGTTGACCTGCGGTGGCGACTGACCATAGATCGCGCCCGCCTGCCCGTCGGGATACGTGCGGTCGCCATAACTGTCGAGCACCTGCACTTCGTAGAGCCCTTGCAAGAAGACGCCGCTGTTGCCGCGTTCCTGCCCGTGGCCGACTCCGGGGGTCGGGGTGGAAAATTCCACGTGGACCTGCACGTCGCCGAAGTCCTGAAGCGTGTGGATACCCCCGCCGGAGGGGGTCATCGTCCCGTCCGCCACTTTCCACTTGGGTGGATGGCCGTCATCGCCGGACCAGGCGGAGAGATCGTGTCCGTCGAAGAGGACCACGGCGTCGGAAGGCGGGTGGCCGGGGGTGTCGGAGGTGGACGGCGTGCCGGGCGTGACCACGACCGGCTGCGGACGCTCGGGATCATGGACGTGCCACTGCGTGCCGGGCAGCAGCGGGGTATCGCGCCGACCTTCGATGGGCGTCGGCACGGGCGCGGCGGTTTGCGCGGGAGCCTGGTTGCCGGTGCCGACGAGGAACAACGCCGCGCAGGCCGCTCGGCGCGCTACGACGGCGAAATGACGTGGAGGACGAGGAGATTTGCTTGTCATGGGGATGGGCAAAGGTTAACGGGAAAAGGTTCCTTGCCAATCCCCCTTTCCGTGATGCTCCCCCTGCAACGCCTGTTCGCGGCGGTTTTGTTCGTCTTCGCGCTCTTGTCCGGTCCGGTCCGCACCCACGCCGCCGGAGACGAACCCATCGACATCTCGGCCACGGACCAGATGAAATTCGACGTGACCGACATCCCCGGCAAGGTGGGTCAGAAGTTGACGATCATGCTCACCAACGACGGGTCGCTGCCGAAGGCGGCGATGGCGCACAACCTCTGCATCCTCAAGCCCGGTACGGACGTGATGGCATTCGTCGGTGCCGCCAGCAAACGCGCGGCGGACGGCTACATCCCGAACGACGCCCAGGCCGGGAACATGATCGTCCACACCAAACTGCTCGGACCCGGCGAGGACGACACGATCTCTTTCACGCCGACGGTGGCGGGCGTGTACGAATACGTCTGCACGTTTCCGGCGCACGCCGCGGCGGGGATGCGGGGCAAGATCACGGTCCAGTAGCCACGGGATCGTCCCCCTGGATGCTCCGCCGACGCTGCTTCCGAGACGGCTGGGGCCCGCTCTACTTTAGCAGCATCTCCCGCAGGAACTTCCTGGCGTAGGCAGCGGATCGCTCGCGCACGGATTGATCCAGAGGACCTTTCTCAATTCCAAAATCGGATACATCGGTCAGCACGCTGCCGTCGGTCGGATGCAGGACAATCCACGCGAGCACTTGCCGACGTTCGGCAGGGTCGCGCACGGCGTCTTTGATCTGATCGAGCACAGCCCGGGCAATTTCCGCTTCGTTCGGGTCCATGACGAGATCGGCCACCGCGCAGACGGACAGGAGATTGCGCACGCACTGGCTGGCATCCGCGCTGGCGGCGGTGCCGGGTTTCCAGTGGGCAAGTTGATCCTGAATCCGGTGGAGACGCGTCTTTCCGGCCTCATCCAAACCGCCGTATCCCGCGGCGAGCGGTACAACGTTGCCGTCGTCCGGTGGGAGATCGTCGAAGTGAATTTTGGCGAAGTCGGCGGCGGTCAGAGCACGCCACGGTCCGGCGGCAGCGGGGGATGCAGCCTCCAACCATGAATGGGTAGCAACGGCACCGGCGCGGGACGGGTACTGCCTTTCCGCCACCCATCCGACGCCCGCCCAGGCCGTCAGGGCGAGCGTGATCCAGCCCCGCGCGCTCCAATTCAGGACGCGCGGGCCGGCTTCCCAACGGAACAAACCCGTCGCCGCCACAAACGCCGCCGCTCCGATGACCACCAGCGCACCCAGCGCAAAACCGGCTCCGCCCAATCCCCCGCCCCCCGGCGCGATGCACGCATCCAGCGCCTCCACGGCGTAGCGTCCCGGCAGGAACCCGGCGACGTGCTGCGCCCACGGCGGCAGCGTCCGCAACGGCACGCCGACGCCCCCGATCATGATCATCGGCAGGAAGACCGCCTGCCCGAGCGCCTGCACCGCCGGGACGTTGTCCGCGAGCATGGCGATCATCAATCCCAGCCCGAGGAACGCGAACGCCGTGCAGGCAAACGCCCCGAGCATCGACGCGGGGTACGCCGGCCACGGCGTGCGATAGACGGCCCACGCGAGGCCAATTTGCAGCGCCGCCGCCGACAGGATCAGCACGAACCGCGCGACGACGGTGCTCAGCAAAATCCCGGCGGCGGCAGCGGGCAGCAGCTGGTAGCGCCGCCACACGCCGCGCTCGCGTTCGGCGACGGTGGCCGTCGGCATTCCGAAACACGCGCCGCCCAGGATGGTGATCGTGAGCAACTGGCCCAGCTCGTGCCGCAACGGCGGCGTCCCCGAGCGGAAGACACTGCCGAACGCCAGCAAAAAGCACACCGGCACGAGGTAACCGTAGATCAGTGGCTGGCGGCTGCGGAAATTCAACCGCAACGTCAACCACAGGTGCCGCCGCAAACCGCGCCACGGGAAGATTCGCGGCGGTTTCCCGCTCTCCGAATGATGGTTCGGAGTCACGAAACTTTGATCAAATGGCGGTCGCCGGTTAGCTCGATGAGCGTGTCTTCCAACGACGGTTGCGACACGCGCAGGTCGAGCAACTCGCTGCCCTGCGCTTCCAGCAGCCGCACCAGAGCGACGACGGCCTGTCCGACGTGGGCCACCTCGATCCGCGTTTCGCCGCCCACGGTCTCGGCGGCGGTCACTTCCGGCAACGCGCGCAGCATCGCCAGATCGAGCGGTTCGATCGTCCGCAGAGTGAGCCGAGGCCGGGCGCGGCTGCGGGCCACGAGATCCGCCGGGCGTCCGGTGGCAACGATGCGTCCGGCATCGAGCACGGCTACCTGATCGCAGAGCGCGTGCGCTTCCTCGACGTAGTGCGTCGTCAGGAGGATGGTGCGCCCTTCCTCACGCAATCGACGAATGAAACGGTGCAACTCGCGCCGGGCTTGCACGTCGAGACCAGCCGTCGGTTCGTCGAGCAAAAGAATGTCCGGCTGATGCACGAAAGCCAGCGCCAGCGCCAACCGCTGCCGTTGTCCGGCGGAGAGCGAATCGAAGGGAGCGTTCGCCTTTTCGGTCAAGGCAAAACGGGCGAGCAGACCATCCGCCGGCAATGGCTCGGGGTAAAACGCGCCGAATAGCTCCACGGCCTCGCGCGGCGTGATGCGATCTTGCAACGCGGTGGCTTGGAGGGCGGCGCCGACATGTGCCTTGGCGCGGGCGGGCTCCGCGAGCGCGTCGATGCCATCCAGCGAGATCGAACCGGCTTCCGGCACCCGGAGGCCGAGCAGACATTCCAACACGCTGGTTTTTCCCGCACCGTTCGCTCCCAACAGCCCGAACACCGTCCCCGCTGCCACCTCGAAGCTTACCCCGCGCACGGCTTCGGTCGCGCCGTAACGCTTGACCAGATCACGGACGGCGATCTTCGCGGAAACCGGCACGCCGAGCATCAGACAAACGAAGGCCGATCCGGTGGATGACTGTCCTGTCCCCTGCTTCCTCCGTTCAGCTTCCGATGTCGGTGCGGGCAGCGGCCTGTACCTGGAAAGTATTGTTGATCACGTCCAGGATGCGTTGCGCGCCCTCCGCCTTGTTCGAGACCATGTCGACGTTGCCATCCGCGCTGATGACGATGATCGACAGCCCATTGGGCGGCACCCCATAGGCCGTTGCGACCGCCGCGCCGTTCGCCGCGACGACAAACGGCACGTCCGAACGGACGCGACCCGTGGCCTGCGTAAACGCCGTGATGAAAACCACCTTCTTCGCGGCAAACTGCAAATACAGGTCCTCGATTCGCCCGGCTTCCTTGCGGAGCGGGCCTGCATCCGGCGACGGTGCCACCAGGATGACAATCGGCTGCCCCCGGAACGTTTTCAGGGGAAACGTCCTGCCACCCGCACCCACCCACGCGACTTCCGGCGCGGGACGCACCACGTTCGCCGCCGGGGGCGGCACGATCTTCGTTCGCGGTGCGCTCCAGGCCGTCCCCGCCAACGCGAGGCCAAGAAGCGGCGCGGCCCAGCGGATGAACCCCGCATTTAGCCGAAGGACCCGATGCCTTTTTTTAACGTGCATAAAAGATTGAAGCACTTCCACGCGCCCGGCGCTACTCCTCATCACCGCTCACTCAAGCATCCATGAAAATGAATCTTGGGGCGGCCGGGGGAGCGCACTCGTCTCGCGGGTCGTGTGGTGAACGGCGGCCAGGCGTTTCGGTGCGTCACACTCGCATGATCTCGGCCTCTTTGGTCACGAGTTGATCGTCGATGCTTTTGATGTACTCGTCCGTCAACTTCTGAACGCCCGCCTCGAAATCATTGAGTTGATCTTCGGTCATATCGCCATCCTTCTTGCCCTTGCGGGCGAGATCGATAGCGTCGCGGCGGTGTCCGCGCACGCGCACCTTGGCCTCTTCACCCATCTGGCGCACGCTTTTGACGAGGTCCTTGCGGCGCTCCTCGCTCAACTCGGGGATCGGCAGGCGGATGATCTTGCCGTCCACCAGCGGATTGATGCCCACCTTGGATTCCTTCAAGCCGCGCTCGATGTCCTTGACGGTCGAAGCGTCGAAGGGCTGGATCACGAGCAGGCGCGGCTCGGGCGTCGTGATCAGCGCCAGTTGCTTGAGTTTCATGCTCGCGCCGTAAGCCATCACGTCCACGTTCTCGACCAGCGCGGGCGAGGCTTTCCCGGTGCGGACACTGCTGAATTCGTGCGTCATGTAGCCGACGCTTTTTTCCATGCCTTCTTCGGTTTCGAGGAGGGTGTCATCGGCATTCATGGGAGTCGTTTGAAAGTCGGGGGTTGAGCCGGTCGGAGAGTCGCCAGCCCTGCAAAAAGAAGCGAGATGGTCACTTTACCGCAAACCGGCTGCGGCGCATCTTGAAATCCGCCCGCGTCCGACCGGGTGAGTGATGGCCTCGACGTTCGGCCAATTCCGCCTCAAACCGTGGCGGTCTGGAGGGTTGGCAACGTCCGGGAATCGTCGGTCGCCGGGCCCGCCACCTGTGGTGCTACCCCTTCGTCGGCAACGGAATCGGTCACCAGGGTGCCGACCTTTTCGCCCAGCACCGCCCGCAGGATGTTTCCCGGCTGGTTCATGTCGAAAACGATGATGGGCACGTGGTTATCCTGGCACAGGCTGAAGGCCGCCGCGTCCATCACCTGGAGCCGCTTGGAAAGGGCTTCCGTGTAAGTAATGCGCTCGTACCGGGTCGCCGTGGGGTCTTTGACCGGGTCCGCAGAGTAGATGCCGTCCACCTTGGTCGCCTTGAGGATGACCTGCGCGCCGATCTCGCTCGCGCGCAAGGCCGCCGTGGTGTCGGTGGTAAAAAACGGGTTGCCCGTGCCCGCCACGAAGATGACCACGCGGCCTTTCTCCAGATGGCCTACGGCCTGCCGGACGATGTATGGCTCCGCCACGTTTTTGACCTCGATGGCCGTCTGCACGCGCGTCTCCACGCCGATCTGCTCCATCTGGTTTTGCAACGCGATGCCGTTCATGATCGTGGCGAGCATCCCCATGTAATCGGCCATCGTGCGGTCCATGCCCCGGTTGCTGGCCGCCGCGCCGCGCCAGATGTTGCCGCCGCCGACGACCACCGCCACCTGCACGCCGCGCTCGTGGACCGCCTTGATCGACTCGGCGACATTGCGCACGATTTCCGGCGAAATGTTGTCGAGACTGTTGGCTTTGCGCAGGGCTTCGCCACTGATTTTCAGGACGACACGGCGGTACTTGGGAGCGGGAGAATTCATGGCAAAACGGCTGGAATCAAACGAAATAGCAACGGGGCCGCCGCCGGGGCCGGACGGTGGAAGAGGGCCGGTCAGCGGGCGGCGCACGCCAACAAAGACGGTCGCGCCGGAAATGTCACGCAAAAGTTCTGGCGCGTCGGCTCGACCGTATTCTGTGACCCGGGACGGCTCCGATGCCTGACCAGTCGATGGTGACCTCTACCCGCCGAGCCGCGTTTTTGAGGGCAACGGGTATCCCCGGACGAACTCCGCCGCCGGAAGCCGCCGTTTGCCTTCCAACTGCACCTCGCGCAAGAGCAGACCGCCCCCCCCGCCGGCCGCCACCAGCACGCCGCGTTCGCTGATGCGAACCGCCTCTCCGGCATTCCCCACACATCGCCGCACGGGTAGCGCGGAGTGAATTTTGAGCGTCAGGGGACGCGCGCCGGGCAGCGTGGTGAAGGCGCCGGGCCAGGGGCTCATGCCGCGTACGAAACGATCCAGCGCCACGTGGTCACGGGCCCAGTCGATGCGTCCGCTCGACCGCTCCAACTTCGGGGCGTAGGTCGCCAGCGCGGCATCCTGCGGTTGCCGCGGTGCCGTCCCGGCGGCCAAGAGCTCCAACGCCTCGAACAGGGCGCCGGGCGCCAATTCGGCCAGTCGATCATGCAGCGACCCGGCAGTCTCGCGGCGGCGGAGGCGGAGGCGGCGTTCCAGCAGTGCGTCACCGGTATCGAGGCCGGGGTCCATGTACATCACCGTCAACCCGCTTTCGCGTTCCCCCGCCAGCACGGCGGCATGGATCGGCGCGGCCCCCCGGTAACGTGGCAACAAGGAAGCGTGCAGGTTCAGGCACGCAACGTGCGGAGCGTCCAGCACGGCGGGCGGCAAAATCTGCCCATAAGCGAATACGACGAAAACGTCCGCCGCCAGCGCGCGCACCATCTCGACGGCTTCCGGTCGGCGGATGCGCTCGGGTTGCAGGACAGGTACGCCCTCCGCCAGCGCCAACTGTTTGATCGGCCCGGGCGCGAGGGTCAGGTGACGGCCCACCGGACGGTCCGGTTGGGTAATCACCGCCGCGAGTTCGTGGCGGCCTCCTTTCTGCGCGTCCAGCAAGGCGCGCAAGGTCGGCAGCCCGATTTCGCCGCTGCCGAGGTAAACGATTTTCAATGCGCCCCACCCTCCTCTACCGGTTCCGGCCCACGTGGTCTCACGGCAGCAAGAGCGATGTCGGCGCGCGGCGGGGGGTTTGCGGCGCGGGTGCCGCCGCCATGATTTTTTCGGCGTTCGTTACCTCGCGCTGGCCAACCGAGCTGGCGCAGCCCGTGCAAAGATAGTCGTAAATTTCCTTGTCCGGTAGAACCAACAGCAAACGCTCGCGTACCGGCATGGCATTCTTGCACTTCTGGCAATAGAGGCTCGAAGCGCGCAGGGTCTTGAACTGCGACTGGGTGGCGGGCGGACGGTTGGACATGGGAAGAAATGTCAGAATGCAGAGGTCAGAACAGACAGCGGAGACCGCACGGTTCGTTCGGCAAAAATAAGCGGGTCTCTCCTATTTTCAAAGCGGACGCTGGGATGGCTGACTTCCACACTCGGCATTCTGACTTCTGACTTCAGAAAACGGTGACGGTCTGCAAAATTTCCAACAGCACTTTGGCCGGGGTTTGGGTGGCGTCAATCGTTTGCACGAGGTCCGGCCCGTAGTATTCGAGCACCGGCTTGCTTTCGGCATCGTAGGTTTCGAGCCGGGTGCGGATGACCGTTTCGTTCGCGTCATCGAGTCGATTGTCCTTCAGAGCACGCTTTTTCAGGCGCACGACGAGTTCGGCCCGGTTCGGACACGTCAGGTGAAAAACCTTTTTCACCTCGATCAAACCCTTCATGGCGCGGGCCTGCTCCACGCTGCGCGGGATGCCGTCGAGCACGAGATAGTCGATATCCGGCTTGAAACGGTGCGCCTCCACGGCCTGTTGAATTTGCACCCGCCAAAGTTCGACGGTGATCTCCGCCGGGACGAGTTCGCCGCGGCTGGAATACTCCAGGAACGCCTGACCGAGCCGTGTCCGCGTGTCGAGCGAGCGAAACACGTCGCCGCAGGCACAATGGAAAAAACGTGGCACGCTGCCGAGCGCTTTCCCCTGGGTGCCCTTGCCGCTGCCCGGCGCGCCGAAAAGGAGGACGGTCTGGTAGCGGTCCGGCAGGACCGGCGGCGAAGCGTAAGAAGCCGTTGGGGAGGAGGTGGCCATGATCAGCGGGGGGTGGACGCCATTGTAGCGGAGAAATCGGCGCGGGGCAATCGCGCAGGGACGGCGGTCAAGGTCATTTAATTTGGCCCAAGCAGGTCAGGTTTGGGGAGCGCACGCGCCCCGCGTGCGGCGGAAAGC
>CAHJWO010000095.1 GCA_903642295.1 PVC group bacterium
CCTACGGGAAAGCGTCACCACCCTGCTTAACACCGTCGGCCTCGACCACCGAGTTTCTTTTTCATAGATGCTTAGCAGCGCCGCCAGGGCGCAACCGCCCCAGATGAGAACCTCGATGGGCCAGAGGTTGTGCGACGTGGGATTTGCCCAGCAATCCACCACGATCCGTAAGATGAGGAACGCCATTCCGCCCGCCGGGACCAGCGCGAGTCCTCGCCAAATTCCCCGCCACCGCCTGACCCAGGTAACAGTGGCCACTCCGAAGCCGAGCGTCCCCGAAACGAGGGTGAGTAATAGGAGGAATACGGGCATCTCCGCAGGATTATAAGTGGTGGCGCAGCACCGCGGCGTATTCGTCGCGCTCGCTCGGCTGCGACCCGGGCAATTCTCCCGGATAAACGCGCAGAAAATTGTCGTCCGTCCGCCGGGGATGGATGTGAACGTGCAGGTGCGGCACCTCCTGAAAGGCCGCCGGTCCAATCGAATGCCAGAGGCTGATCCCTTCGTTCGGAAACGCCTTGCCGACCGCCGTCGTGATCCGGGCGACCGTCGCCATCAGCGCCGCGCCCGTCCATTCGTCCAACTCGCGCACGTCGGCGAAATGTCGCCGGGGAATAACCAGCGTGTGCCCCGGATGAAACTGCCGCAGGTCGATGAACGCCAGCGTCGCGGCGTCTTCGTACACGATGTTGGCGGGCACGATCCCCTGCGCGATGTCACAGAAAATGCAGGGATCGCTCATCGTCGTCTCCGGATGAAACAGGCCGGTCCGCTCACGCCTTCGCCGCCGGTTGCGCGTTGCCGCTCTCGCCCAGCAGCGCACCCGCCTTCTTGAGCAAATCGCCGACCTTCCCGGCGTCTTTGCCCGCGCCGCGCGCGAGGTCGGCCTTGCCGCCGCCCTTCCCGCCGACGATGGGCGCCAGTTGCTGCAACAGCTTGCCCGCGTTGAACCGGCCCGCGAATTCCGGCGACACGCTGATCGCCAGTTGCACGCTGCCGCCACCCTTTTCGGGCACGCCCGCCAGTACGGCCACTCCTTTGAACTGGCGCGTTTTCAGGCCGCTCAACACGGCCTGCAAAAACTCCGCGCCGTCACCGCCTTCCGGCAGTTTGATGCGCTCGACCACGCGCGGCACGTTGGCGCTCTGGTCGATCTTGTCCCACGTTTGCGCGACGAATTCATCCGCGTCCTTCTTGATCGCGCCCGCCTTGTCTTTCTCGGCGGCTTTGTTCAATTCGGCCAGCTTCGCTTCGAGTTCCTCCACGCGCTTGCCCTGCGCGGCGGCCTGTTCCTGGAAATACGCCAGCGCGGCCAGCCCGGTGACGGCCTCGATGCGCCGCACCCCGGCGGCAATCGCGCCCTCGCTCACGATCTTGAACGCCCCGACCTGACCCGTCGCGCGGACGTGCGTGCCCGCGCACAGTTCCATCGAATAGCCGTTCAGATTGCCCGACACCCCGCCGATCTGCACCACACGCACGTCGTCGCCGTACTTGTCGCTGAAAAACTGCATGATGTCGCCCCGGCCCCGCACCTCGGCGTAGGGCACCTCGCGCCACGTCACGGGCTCGTTGGCCAGTGAGTGCCGGTTGACGAGCATTTCCACGTCCGCCACCTGCGCGGGGGTCAACGCCGCGCTGTTGAAATCGAAACGCAGCCGCTCCGGCCCGACGTAGCTGCCCTTCTGCGTGGCGTCCTGGCCGACGACCTCGTGCAATGCCCAGTGCAGCAGGTGCGTCGCCGTGTGGTGGGCTTCGGTGGCGCGGCGGCGCGCGGTGTCGATCTCCAACGAGATCAGCCGCCCCTGCGGCAGCACGTCGCGGTCGGTTTTATTGGCAAGTTTGAGGTAGTAGCTCGGCCCGCGCTTGAGCGTGTTGACCACCGGCACGTCCGCGTGCCCGCTGATTTCAATCACGCCCGAGTCGCCCACCTGTCCGCCCATTTCCGCGTAGAACGGCGAGCGGTTGACCACGGCGTAAACATGGTCGCCGTCCGCGACGATATCCTCGATGTTCGCCACGCTGGAATCGCGCACGTAGCCGACGAACTCCGTCTGCACGGCGTTCGCGTAGGGATCGGCCTCGGGCTCGTCGGACGCGGTCCTGGCGGTGATGATTTCCGTCACTCGCGCGCTGCGCGAACGGTCCTTCTGCTCCTGCATCGCGGCCTCGAAACCGGGTTCGTCCACTTGCAAGCCGCGCTCGCGCGCCATGACCTGCGTCAGGTCGAACGGGAAACCTTGCTCGTCGTACAAGCGGAACGCCGTCGCGCCGCTGATCGTTTTTTCGCCTTCCGGCAACTCGGCGACCTCGCGCTCGAACAACGCGATGCCCCGGTCCAGCGTGCGGTTGAAGCTTTCCTCCTCCGCCTTGAGCACGGACGCAATCCGCACCTGGTTCTCGACCAGTTCCGGGAACACGTCGCCCATGCGCGCGATCAAGCCGGGTACCAGTTGGTAAAAGAACGGCTCCTTGAAACCCAGCGCGCGTCCGTAGCGTACCGCCCGGCGCAAGATGCGGCGCAGGACATAGTTGCGGTCGGTGTTGCCGGGCAAAATACCGTCGGCGACCGCGAAGCTCAGCGTGCGCAGGTGGTCCGCGATGACGCGAAAAGCCACGTCCGCCTTCTCCTGCTCCGTGTCGCCGGTGGAACCGGGCGCGGGCAGCGTAGAGCCATATTTGAGGCCGCTCAGCTTTTCGATCTCATCGAAGATCGGCCGGAAAACGTCCGTCTCGTAGTTGGAAACCTGCCGCTGGAAATTCGTAAAATTCTCGGTCCCTTGAATAATGCTCGCCACCCGCTCGAAGCCCATGCCGGTATCGACGTGCCGCGCGGGCAGCGGCGAGTACGTGCCGTCCGCGTTGGCGTTGAACTGGATGAACACGAGGTTCCAGATTTCGATGCAGCGCGCGTCACCCTTATTTACCAATTCGCCGCGTGTATCGCCCGCCGGGGTCAGGTCCATGTGGACCTCCGAGCACGGCCCGCAGGGGCCCGTCTCCCCCATCATCCAGAAGTTGTCCTTCTTGTTGCCAGGGACGATGTGGACGCTGGCGTCCACGCCCGCCGAGGTGAACCGTTGCGCCCAGAAGTAAGCGGCGTCCAGGTCGGTCACGCCGGATTGGTCGCTCTCATCCGGCAGCGGCACCAGGCCCTGCGCGACGGCGTCGAGCACCGCGCCGAGGTCAGCGGTCCAGCGCACCTCCCAGTTCTCCTCGCCGAGGTACGGGCAGTACACCGTGGCATAGAGCCGCGCCGCCGGGAATTTCCAGCGGTCCACGAGGAGTTCCCACGCCCACCCGATGGCTTCCTGTTTGAAATAATCGCCGAACGACCAGTTGCCCAGCATCTCGAAAAACGTGTGGTGATACGTGTCCAGGCCCACGTCGTCGAGGTCGTTGTGCTTGCCGCCCGCGCGGATGCACTTCTGCGTGTCCGCCGCGCGCGGGGGCTGGTAGGGGGCCTGCTCGGTGCCGAGGAAGTAGGGCACGAATTGGTTCATGCCCGCGTTGGTGAACAGCAGGTTGGGCGAGGAGGGCAGCAAACTGGAAGAGGGCACGATGCGGTGCTCTTTCTCGCGGAAAAAATCGAGGAAGGACTGGCGGATCTCGGCGGAAGTCATGGGGAAGACAGAGATAAAACGGCCGGGCGGAATTGGCAATCACCGAACGGTCTGCCAACCGGGAAATCTTGCGCGGGCAACGTTTCCTTCCGGGGGCGCGGGCCGACCTTCAATAGACTTCCGGCAAAAAATCGGAAACCGTCCGCAGATTTCGCAGATTTCCGCAGATGGGAGGGAGAAGACTTCTTTCCTAATGGCGTATTGCCAAGCGCCCACTCCCAAAACTCTGTCATCCTGAGCGAGGGTAACGAGCCGAAGGACCTTCCACTGTGCACGTTCTGTGGAATCGCTCTCGGCGGGGCGACTGCCAGTCCTCTATGGTGAAAGAGATCCAAGCATCTGCGAAATAGAATCTTGGTGGATGGCGATCTCCGAGCGCCATGTTTTCGTGACCGCGCAGCGGTCTAAAAGGCTTGGAAGACCGGTGGCTGCGCCGCAGGGAAAACCTGGCGCTCGGAGATCGCCATCCACCTGGAAACCCTCGTACATACTTAGAGAAAGACCACCCGAGCGGTCCCTCGGCTGGTCACCTGCGAAAATCGGCGAAATCTGCGGACTTTTGCCGGAGGTCTAATGGACGGGCAGCGCGTCCGGTCCCGCGCGCAACCCCGCCAGCAGCAGGGCGAGCACCGCCCGGGCGTCCGCTTCTTCCGGCGGCGTTCCCTGCGAAAGTAGGGCCGGGTGGTGAAAGGCGGACATGGTGAGCAGGCACGCCCGGGCGGCTGCCCCGGCGTTCAGTCGTTCGGAGAAATCCCCGGCGGCCATGCCGTCGGCGACGATCCGCTCTACCTGCCCGAGCAGGTCGTCCACGTGTTCGCTGGCGAGTGCGCCCGCCGCCATGGTCAGCCGGTGATAAATGCGAAAAAGCTCGGGATCATCCAGGACTTTGTGCCGTTTCACGACCCGCAGGGTGTTCAACCAGGCCACCAGACGCTCCGGGGCCGGACGCGTGTGGTCGTCGGCGATAACCTGCAACGGTGCGGTCACCCGGTGCAGCCAGCGGGCGGCCACGGCATCGAGCAACGCTTTCTTGCTCGGGAAATGCCGGTAGATGTTGCCGTGGCTCATCCCCAGGACCCGGGCGATGTCGACCACGTTGGTTTTCTCCGCCCCATGTCGGCGAAGCACCTGCTCGGCGGCGTCGAGGACCCTTTCGGAGAAGGGAACTTCCGGCGCGGTGTTCATCGGCCTCAACCTTACAGGGAAATCTCCGGGTTGCGCGTCCTTTTCTCCAAATGACAAAGATACGAAAATGTCATTTGATATTCGTCACTTCAGGCGGCAGGGTTTGGCATATGGACAACTCCACCGCCTCCCAACCCTCCCACGCCGCCACGCTCGGCGGCCACTTTACCTTCCCCGGCACCTCGACGGCCGTCCGCCGCATGGGCTACGGAGCCATGCAACTCGCCGGCCCCGGGGTGTACGGCCCACCGCGTGACCCGGATGCCGCCCGGGCCGTGCTGCGGGCGGCGGTCGAGGCGGGGGTAAACCACATCGACACCAGCGATTTCTACGGCCCGCACGTCACCAATCAGCTCATCAAGGAGGCGCTGCACCCTTACCCGGACGATTTGGTCATCGTCACGAAGGTGGGCGCTCGCCGGGGCACGGATAAATCGTGGAACCCCGATGTTTCCCGCCAGGGACTCACGGATTCCGTCCATGACAACCTGCGTAACCTCGGACTCGAAGCGCTCGACGTGGTCAATCTCCGGTGCTGGGGCGACGGTCATGGACCGGCGGAGGGCTCGCTCGCGGAGCCGCTGACGATCCTGCTCGAACTCCAGCAACAGGGACTGATCCGGCACCTCGGCCTGAGCAACGTGACGCCCACGCAGTTGGCCGAGGCCCAGACGCTCACGGAAATCGTTTGTGTACAGAACCTGTACAATCTGGCGCAACGGAAGGACGACGGTTTCATCGACCGCCTCGCGGCGCAAGGGATTGCCTACGTGCCGTTTTTCCCGCTGGGCGGGTTTTCGCCGCTGCAATCGTCGGCGCTGGACGAGGTTGCCAAGTCGCTGGACGCGACGCCGATGCAGGTCGCACTCGCGTGGCTGTTGCAACGCTCGCCGAACATTCTGCTGATTCCCGGAACTTCGTCGGTGGGTCATCTGCGCGAAAACCTCCAGGCCGCGACGCTGGCGTTGCCCGCGCAGGCGGTGACCCAACTGGACGCCATGGCCGGATAACGCCGGTCACACGCCCACGCGCAGGCTCATGCCCATCGTGCGGAAAATGTGGTCGCGCTTCGCCAGGTAGCCGGGCGAATCCAGGTCGCGCGGGCGCGGCAGGTCGATCACGACCGTTTCCTGGATCGTGGCGGGACGCTGGCTCAGCACCAGAATACGGTCGGCGAGTTGCACGGCTTCCTCGATGTCGTGCGTGACGAACAGCACCGTTTTCTTCTCCGCCTGCCAGATGCGCACCAGATCGGCGCGCATCTTCAGGCGCGTGATGAAGTCCAGCGCGCCGAACGGTTCGTCCATGTAAATGATCTGCGGATCGGCCGCCAGGGCACGGGCGATCTCGACGCGCTGGCGCATCCCGCCGGAAAGCTCGCGCGGATAAGCGCGCTCGAAGCCGGTCAGCCCCACCATCTCGGTGTAATGCGCCACGAGGCGCGCCCGCTCGGCGTGGGCGCGTCCGCGCAGCCCGAAACCGATGTTCTCCCGCACCGTCAGCCACGGGAACACCCCGTTCTCCTGAAAGACAAAGATGCGGCGGGGGTCCGGCCCCCGGACGGTCTGGCCCTCGACGAGCACCACGCCCTCCGTGGCGCGCAGGAAGCCGCCGACGATGTTGAGCAAGGTCGATTTGCCACAGCCGCTCGGGCCGACGATGCACACGAACTCGCCGGGCGCGACCGTCGTGGTCACCTCGTCGAGGACGCGGATCGGCTCGCCGCCGTTCTTGCTGGGAAAAGCGAGGCTGACGCCGCGCACACTGATGATGGGTGGCTGCATGGCTACGACGGCGGCGTTCTCACCTGTTCCGCTTTCATCCTTCATCTTTCTCTAGCGGCGGTCAGTATACCCCCAACGCACTTCGTCAAAGTTCTCCAAGCGCCGGACCAGCAGGTCCAGCACGAGGCCGATCAGCCCGATCATCACCATGCCCGCGACGACGAGGTCGTACCGCTTGCCTGCGTTGCGGGCGTCGATGATGAGGTAGCCCAGTCCGCTGTTGACGGCAATCATCTCGGCCGCCACCACGACCAGCCACGCGATGCCCAGGGCGATGCGGATGCCCGTCAGGATCTGCGGCAGGCAGGCGCGGAAGATGACCCGGGTGAACAGTTCCCATTGCCCCAGGCCGAAGTTTTCCGCCGCCCGCAGGTAAACGGGCTGCATGTTCTGCACGGCCGACGTGGCCGAAACCGTGATCGGGAACACGCTCGCCAGGAAAATCAGGAAGATCGGGGCTGCGTCGGACACGCCGAACCACAGGATCGCCACCGGAATCCACGCAATCGGCGAAATGGGCCGAAACACCTGGATCATCGGGTTGAACGCCTCGAACGCCTTGGTGTACCAGCCGAGCGCCAGACCCACTGGGACGCCGACCAGCACCGCCAGCCCGAAGCCCCACGTCACCCGGAACAGCGAGGCCACGATGTATTTGAAGAGCAATCCCTTCTGGATCAATTCCACGATGCCCCGTGCTACTTCCAGCGGTTTCGGAAACAGGTCGCTGCCCGACCAACGTACGCAGCCGTCCCAAAGGAGCAGGAACACGCAACCGACGGCCAACGGACGCAGGAAGCGTCCGGGGTTAAAAGGGGCGCGGCGCCGGGTGTCGCGCAAGGCGGTCACGCTTCCGGGCGGCAGACCGACCGGCATTTCGGGCTGAGGGGCACTCACCGGGGCAGCTCCCATCGGTAAGCCGGCAACCGGTCCGCCGAGGAGGCGAAGCTGGGATCGACGTAATCCGCGAAATGCGCCTTGCCAATCAGGATGCCGGATTCGCGGCCCAGTTGCTCGATCTCCTCGAAATCCTTCTTCAAGGGCATGAGGTCGGTGTACTTCACGCGGTCCGGCGGTTTGCTGAGCACGAAGGACAGCAGGCGGGGGTTCTGGTTGTAATAATTCGCGCTGACAAATTGCGCGGCGTCCATGCGGTGGTCCATCGACTGGTCGAGCCACTTGCCGCTCTTGGCAATGCCGTCGACGAGTTGCTGGACCGCCAGGCGATCCTTTTTGATCATGTCCTCGTTCACGGCCAGCACGCAACTGATGAAGTTGGGCCACACGTCTTTGGTCAGCCAGAGCACGCGCCCGTAGCCGTCGAGTTCGGTCTGAGCCATGAACGGCTCGCCGCTGGAAACGGCGTCCACCGATTTGGAGTACAGCGCGGCGGGCATGTCAGGCGGCGGCATTTCGACGAGTTCGATGTCTTTGACCGTCATGCCCGCCTGCCTGAGCGCGCGGAAAATGAGCAGGCGCTGGTTGGAATAGCGGTTGGGCACGGCGACGCGCTTGCCGCGCAAATCCTGCATGGAGTGGATGTCGGAATCCTTGTGGACCATGACCGCCGAGCCGTCGCGGTGGCCGAGGTACACGACCTTGATCGGCACGCCCTGTTCGCGGAGCGCGATGGCCATCGGCGCGAGGATGAACGTCGCCGGGGTATGGCGCGCGAGGTATGCCTCCTTGAGTTCGGGCCAACTGTTGAAACGGATGGGCTCGAAGATCCCCTGGCCGGTCTGCTGGCGGTTGATGAAATCCGTCACCGGGCAGGTCAGATGGCAGGTGACGGGCAGGAAGCCAATCTTATAGATGGGGTGGTTCCCGGCGACGGCGCGAGAGTGCTCGAACAGGTGCAGGTTCAATCCACCGTGCAGGAGGGTCATTGCGGCCACCCAGACGACGGCGAATATCAGCAAGGTCTTGCGAAGAGACATGGTGGCGAAAACGGAAAGGAAAAAGGAAGTTAGCGACCGCTCGGAAGGGGCGCACGCATTTTCCGCGCGAGTTTCCCCATTCCCAAGCCTCACCAGGGAACGGGGACAAACGTTTTGCCGCGAAGCGGGATCCCCTGCAAGAACCGGACAGCCAACCGCTTCGAGACGCGCGATAGGGAGGTAATTATGCTCCTGATCATTGTTCTCCTCGTCCTCTTGTTGGGTTTTGGCGGCGTTGGCTACCGGGGGGGCTATGGTCGCGGTTACTACGGTGGGGGACTGGGAACCATCGTGTTGATTCTCGTCATTCTCTATCTCCTCGGGGTTTTCCGGTGACCCAAAACGAAAGCTGGACTTCCTCCCCGGAAGTCCAGCTTTGCTGAAGTTGGTAAGGCAACGCCGGTTGCTTACTTGGCGTCCTTGGCGGTCTTCGCCACGTCCATTGCTTCGAGCACGGCGGCTTCGATCTCCGCGTAGATGCCCGCGTCGCGCTTGAGGAGTTCCTTCGCGGCGTCGCGGCCCTGGGCCAACTGGCTGCCTTTGTAGCTCAGCCAGCTGCCGCGCTTTTCGATGATGTTCTTCTCCAGCGCGAGGTCGAGCAGAGAACCCGTCGTCGAGATGCCCTCGTTGTACATGATGTCGAACTCGGCCTCCGTGAACGGCGGCGCGACCTTGTTCTTGACCACCTTGAGCTTGGTGCGGTTGCCCGTCACCGAACCGTCCGGCAGCTTGATCGCGCCGATGCGCCGGATGTCGAGGCGCACGCTGGCGTAGAATTTGAGCGCCTTACCGCCGGGGGTCGTCTCCGGGTTGCCGAACATCACGCCGATCTTCTCGCGCAATTGATTGGTGAACAACACGGTCGTCTTCGCCTTGGAAATGAGCGCGGTCAGCTTGCGCAACGCCGCGCTCATCAGCCGCGCCTGCGCGCCCACGGTGGAATCGCCGATCTCCCCCTCCAACTCCTGCTTGGTCACCAGGGCGGCGACCGAATCGACGATGATGATGTCCAGCGCATTGGAACGCACCAGCGTTTCGCAAATCCGCAACGCTTCCTCGCCGGACGACGGCTGCGAGATCAGCAATTCATCCGGGTTGACGCCCAGCTTGCGGGCATACACCGGATCGAGCGCGTGTTCCACGTCGATGAATGCCGCCAACCCGCCGCGCTTCTGCGCCTGCGCGACGAGTGTCAGTGCGACGGTCGTCTTGCCCGAGCTTTCCGGCCCGAAGATCTCCACGATGCGCCCGCGCGGCACGCCGCCGACGCCCAGGGCGCGGTCGATGAGGATGTTGCCGGTGGGGATAACCTCCACGTCCATCACCTTGCGGTCGCCCAGGCGCATGATGGCACCGTCGCCGTAGTCCTTGGTGATCTGCTGGAGGGCGAGGTCGAGTTCCTTGTTCGCTTTGGGGGCAACGCGCAGGAGGTCGGGGGATTTTTCTTCGGTGGTCGTTTTGGCCATGATTCGGGGTCGTGTAGTATTTGTAGTAAACTAGCAGTATGCGGCCGAAACGCCAGCAATTTTTGCACGAAAAACCCGCGAAACTTTGTAAGTTTCGCGGGCTTCGTGCTTTAACGTTCGAAATTAAAAAAGGAAAAGTCAGAAACGGAAGTAATTCAACGCCCGCAATTTGCCTGGAAGTTTTACTTTTGCTCCTTGACTTCTGCGTTTGGTATTCACAACGAGGATCAGTTCAGTCCGTTGATCTCGATCTTCCGCGCCTTGGCGGTCTCGGCTTTGGGCAAGTTCAACGTCACCAATCCCTGGTCGAGCGCGGCGGTGATCCCGGCGGCGTCGATGGAGTGATCCAGCTCGAAGGTGCGGCGAAAATCGCTCGGGCGCGACTCGCGGTGGAGCAACTCGCCGCCGGTGGAGACCGCCGCCGGGGTGCGGTGGCCGGTGAGCGTCAGTTCGCCGTTTTCGAAGGTGACTTCGAGACCCTGGCGGTTGACGCCGGGCATCTCGACCTGCACGACGAAGCCGTTGGCGGTTTCGGTGATGTCCGTGCGGGGGCGGACGTAACGCCGGGGCGCGGCGGGTTGGGTTTTCGGTTGTTCCGCCACGGCGGACGGGGCGTTGGAGGCTTGCTCGTGGTTCTGCGTAGAGTGCTCGTTTTCCATAAAAGTTACGGTTAAAACTTGGTTTCTCGGGTTCTTGAGTTCCTGGTTCCTTACTTCGAGGCGATCTCGATCTGGCGCGGTTTGGCGGCTTCGGACTTGGGCAGCGACACCGTCAGGATGCCGTCCTCGTAGGCGGCGGTGACGCGGGTGCCGTCCACCTGCACCGGCATGGTGATGCCGCGCTCGAAGCGTCCGAAGAAGCGTTCGTTGCGCACGCGGTTCTGGGCGTCGGCGGCTTTCTCCTGGCGGCGCTCGCCGCTCAGGGTCAGCACACCGTCGTGCAAGGAGAGGGTAATGTCCTCTTTCTTCATGCCGGGCAGTTCGGCTCGGACGAGGACGGTGTCCTTGTCCTGATGGACGTCGAGCGCGGGCGAGAAGCCGTGGGCGCTGGTGCTGCCGTTGCCGCCGAAGAAGGGCGAACTTTCAAACAAGCGGTCTACCTCGTTCTGGAACGCGCTCAGGCGGGCGAGGGGAGAAAAGGCGGCAAGGGTCGGGGTCTGGTAACGGAGAATGTGCATGGTGTTGATCGTGCTTTTGGTGGTTAAAGTCTGTCGGCGTTTTAATCGCCGCAGATACCTAAAGCTACTGACATACCACGATTATTTTCCTGGCGCTTGTAATATGTAAGTTGCTTTATCGCACGGTTTAACGTAATAAAACTCTCGATGAACTTCCATTTATAGTGTTACAAAATGTCGCGTATTTCCGCCGAATTTTGACCTGAATAATGAGACATTATGTCTCTTTATTGACCCGGGTTTGTCTGGTACGTTCATCGTCGGCGGAAACCAATCTCAAACCCGTTTTCAAAGGGGTGGAGCGGCAGAGTCGGCCGGCTACGCCGCAAGAGAACCCACGGCGCCCGGAGGTCGCCGTCCACCTCCAGAGGGACGCCGCCAATCGCAGGCGTTCGGCAATCACTCGTTTAGCAGCTTGCCGTAGGTTCCTTGCAGGATGTTGTTGTAGGCATCCACGATCAGGTAACCCACATACAGCAAGATGAGGATGCTGATGAGCCTCGCCAGCCAGGTACCGAATGCTTCCAGGGCAGCGACCGCCGCTTTTTGATAATAGTCGGCCCAGCGCCGCAGGTCTTCGTCCAGACTGCCCGTATCCTCGCCGACTCGGAAGGTCCGCAATAACACCGTTGGAAAAGCCGACGCTTTTCCCAAGGCTTCACTCACCGCCATCCCGCCGCGCACCTGCGGGACGACCCGTCGGATGCCCGCCTTGATGCGCGCGCTGCCGCTGGCATCGGCGGCGGCGGTCAGCCCGTCCATGACGTTGATGCCCGCCTGGAGCTGCATCTCGTACACCGCGCAGAACCGGGCGAGCGCCAGGTTGCGCCGCAGCTTGCCCAGCAGCGGCAGCGCGCTCAAAAGTTGGTCGGTTCCGGCGCTGGCGCGACCCGCCGCCACCACGGCGTCCGCGACGAGCCACAGCACCAACCCGGCTCCGTACAGAATGCCCAGCAGCTTGGCGCATTCTCCTAGATAAGCCGTCGGATCAACGCCGCCGCTGACCGCATACTGCCGGACCGCCGTCATCATCAGGATGCCGATGTGCAATTGGATGATTGGCCACGCGAGCTTTTTGACCACGCCCGCCCGCACGGTTTCCAGGGTGCCGAAATAATTGGCGAGATAAGCGAACGCCTGTTCGAGCCGCCCGCTGCTGTTGGAAGCGTCGATGAGCGCCACTTCCATCTCGCCCACGGCGGGCCGGAGTTGCGCGAACGCCCCCGGCACGGTCTCGCCCCTTAGGAACATGGATTCCAGCCGCCGCAGCACCTTGCGCAACGCGCCGTTGCCAGTCTCGGGCACCAGGGCCTCGACCGCGCGGGGCAGGGGGATGCCCGAACGCAAAAACTGGCCGAGTTCGTGGTAGAGGGTCTGCTTCTGGGGGAGGCTGAGCTTCACGAAAGGAAGTATCACTCAAGCGCCGCGGGAAACCAATGAAATTACGGGCGGTACGCCGGGGCGGAGATTCGATTGCTGGCGAAAGTCAGAGACGGTCCGCAGATTGCGCAGATTTTCGCAGATTGAAAGAGGCAAAAAGAGAGGACGACAACCGGTAACGGCCCGGCGCGGCAAGGACGTGATGGAAAAAATGGCGTCCTGACGGAAGGTGCCCGGATGGGCACCGGGATCTCACCTGCCGCCGCCGGGCCGCCGGACGACGAGCGTTTCATGCGCCTCGCGCTCCGCGAGGCCATGCGCGGCGTGGGCCGCACCAGCCCGAACCCGGCGGTCGGTGCCGTCATCGTGCGCCACGGCCGCGTCCTCGCGCGCGGCTACCACCACGCCGCCGGTCAGCCGCACGCGGAGATCGAAGCGCTACGGGCGCTGAAACGCCCCGCCCAGGCGCGGGGCGCGACGATATACGTCACCCTGGAACCCTGCTCCACCCACGGGCGCACCGGCCCTTGCACGGAAGCCATCCAAAGCGCGGGTCTGGCCCGGGTGGTCGTCGGCGCGACCGATCCCAACCCCGCCCACGCCGGGCGGGGCTTGCGCATCCTGGAAGCCGCCGGGATCGAAGTTCGCGCGGGGATGCTGGCCGAGGAATGCGCCCGGCTCAACCGCGCCTTCAACAAATGGATCGTCACCGGCCTGCCCTGGGTGATCGCCAAGGCGGCCCTCACGCTCGACGGACGCTTCGCGCGCCCGCCCGGCGAGGACCGCTGGCTGAGCGGCCCCGCCGCCCGCGCCCATGCCCACCGCCAGCGCGCGCGGGTGGACGCCATCCTCATCGGCGCGGGGACGTTGCGCGCAGACAACCCCCGGCTCACCGTGCGCGGTGTCCCGGACGCCGACCCCGCCCGGCAGCCCTGGCGCGTTGTCCTGACCCGCCTTGGCGATCTGCCCGCCGACGCCCACGTTTTCACCGACGAGTGGCGTGACCGCACGCTCGTCTTCCGTGACCAGCCGTTCCCCGGGGTCCTGCGCTCGCTCGGCGCGCGGGGAATCACGAGCGTCCTGGTCGAAGGAGGCGGCGACATCCTCGGCCAGGCGTTCGATGCCCGGGCGGTGGACGAGGTGCAAATTTATTTTACGCCCTGGATCGCGGGCGGACCCGTGGAGGCCGTCGCGGGCCGACCGTGCCCATTTCCCATGCGTTCAGCCGTTTCCAATTGCCGCTATGAACGCCTTGGCCCCGACGTGTTGCTGACCGCAGAAATGAGCTATCATGGGGTTTGAATCCAGAGCGGGGGTGTGCTACGATAACATTGTAACTATGAAGAAAACTCTTCTCCTGATTCTGGCGGTGGTTGGTCTCGGGTTGATAGCAGCACCCAAGGCGAACGCCGGTGTTAGCATTGGAATCGGCCTGCCGGTTCCGTATGCGTATCCTTATTACGGTTATGGCTACGGCTATCCGTACTACTACGGCGGTTATTATCCCGGTTATTATGGCTACGGCTATGGCCGGGGGTATTATGGCCGCGGTTACGGCTATGGGCGTGGCTATGGCTACGGACGCGGCTACGGCTACGGACGTGGCGGCTACCGTGGTGGGTACAGCCGCGGATATGCCGGGTACCATGGTGGTGCCCGCGGGTCGCGCGCAAGTGCCTCCCACGGCAGTCACCGGTAAAAATTAGAAGGCGGTGCCACGATGGCCCGCCGATGATCGAAAAGGCGGCTTCCTTCGGGAGGTCGCCTTTTTCGTTGGTTTCGTTCTCACGGAGGTGGGCGGCAGGTCCCGCCGCAGGCGGTTCAATGGTAGGGACGGCTGTCCCAGCCGTCCGTGTTGGGCCGCAGGCCCTTCCGGCTGCTAACGGCGAGAGGTTTACTCGGGGGGATAAGCGCCCTGAAACAGACAGTCACGGGCGGCTGGAACAGCCGCCCCTAGCTTGGATGGCACGCATCACCCGTTTGCTCGGGCAGGGATTTCCGGGCGGATGCATCCGCGCTTTGCGCACTCCGCAATGATGACCGGGAATCCTTCCGGCCACGCGGCATAATGCGCGTTCAGGCGCTCCAGCACCGCCGCCGCTGCCCGCGCCCGGTCCGGCATGTACGCCGCGC
>CAHJWO010000096.1 GCA_903642295.1 PVC group bacterium
CTCGGGGATGAACAGCGACGTGAGTCGCCCAATCGTCATCGGGGCGTTAGTGGCGTGCACGGTGGTGAACACCAAGTGACCGGTGTCGGCGGCACGCAGGGGGGCCACCGAAGCGAGCAGGCACAGCCCACCGGCGAGAGCCGCCAGGGGGTCGAGCCACCGGCGGGGCCGAACGCAAAGCGAAGACGGGGGCTTCTGCATGGGAAGCCCGTACCTTGCACGAAGCCGGTGATTGTTCGAGCGAAAATCGGAGGTGCGCTCCGGGATGCCTTTCCTCCCACGCCGCCTTTTTCACCGTTCAGGCAACCCGCGCGAACAGCACTCTACGCCATTGCCCTCGCAGACACGGCGTTTTCCACGACCTGACGGAACTGCTTTAACTCAAAGGGAGTCGTCAGGTAATCGTACATGCCCAGAGGGCGCAGGGTATCCAACTGACTCATCGACGCATCAGCGCTCATGATGATCACTGGAACATTGGAAAGCTGATGATGGGCCCGCAGGCGGCGGAGGACTTCCACGCCGGTCATGTCCGGGAGGTTCAGATCGAGCAGGATCAGATCCGGCGGGTCGGTGCGCGCCGCCGCGAGGCCGGCCTCGCCGGTTTCGGCCTCCACCATCCGCATTCCCGGCATCATCGCCAGGATGTGGCGCACCAGTTGCCGGTTGTCCACGTGGTCCTCGATGTAGAGCACCGTGGAGTCACGCAGCGGCGGGGCGAAAAATTCCGGCGGGATGCCTTCCAACAACGGCAGGGGTTCCTGCGCTGCTTCCTCGGCCGACAGGAGCGAGAACTCCAACGCGAAGGTGCTGCCGCGACCCGGTTCACTGGTCACGTCCAGCGTGCCGTGCATGACTTTCGTCAGCGCCTTCGACACAGACAGACCCAGGCCCGTGCCGTGGACGTTCTCCGTCGCGGCGAGGCGGGTAAAGGGCGCGAAGATGCGCTCCAGATTTTCGGGCGCGATGCCCACGCCGTTGTCGGCGACTTCCATCCGCAAGCGCCCAGCGCGCGCCACCGCCCGCACGCGGACCTCGCCTCCGGGACGGTTGTATTTGATCGCGTTGGCGAGCAGGTTGAGGACGATCTGCCGCAGGCGCCGCGGATCCGCCAGAATGTACATCGGAGCGTCCGCTTCCCCGGGGGATTCCAGGTGCAGCGCGACGCCCGCCTCGCCCGCCAGCGGCTCCAGGAGACAGACCGCACTGCCTAGCAGATCAATGGCCAGGATCGGTTCGGGGTTGAAGGTGAATTGCCCGCTCTCGATCTGTGCGATGTCGAGGATCTCGTTGATGAGGTCGAGCAGGTGCCGACCCGCGCCCGTGATGTGCGCCACGCTCTGGTTCTGGCGTTCGCCCAAGTCTTCGGTTTCGAGCAATTGACCAAAACCGAGGATGGCATTGAGAGGCGTGCGCAGTTCGTGACTCATGCGCGAAAGGAAGGCGTTCTTGGCCTCGTTCGCCTCCTCGGCCTCTTCCTTGGCGGCGCGCAGCCGTTCCTGGTCGCGGCGGCGTTCGGTGATGTCGTGAATCTGGGAAATGAAGTGGTTGGGCGCGTTGGTGACGGGATCGGACAGGAGCGTCGCATCGAGGCGAATCCAGACGACGTGCCCCGCCCGGTGGAGGTAGCGTTTTTCCAGCGAGTAAGTGTCGATCTCGTGGGCCATGAGCCGGGCGGCCAGCACGAGATCGGCGTCGAGGTCGTCGGGGTGCGTGATGGACTGGAAATCGCGGGCGAGGAGTTCGGCTTCCGTGTAGCCGACGATCTTGCAGAGGGCCTGGTTGACGCGCAGCCAGCGGCCATCCAGGCCGACCAGCGCCAGCCCGAGCGCGCTGTATTCGAACGCACTGCGGAACCGGGCCTCGCTCTCGCGCAATTCGTGCGAGACAGCAGCGAGCAACTCGGCCTTGTGGGCATCTTCGATTTCGACGGCGGTCTTGGCGGCGCGGGTCTGCGCGAGCATCCGCTCGGCCAGGCGGACGTGGGCGCGCTGGCGGCTGGCAAGCGCGGCCAGCGTGATGCCGCCCATGACGAGGCTGAACAACAGCCACCGCACCGATCCAAGTTGGGCGTCCTTGATGGCGAGGTCCGCCTGCTGCAAATCGTGCGCGCGCTGGAGCGTCTTGATCTCCCGGGTGTGGTGTTCGATCTCGTAACGGGCCTGGATTTCGGCGGACTGCCGGCGGCTTTTCTCCCCCCGCACGATCTCCATTTTATCGGCAAGCTGGCGGGTGTAATCCAACGCCGCCTTGTAGTTGCCGCGCTGCTGCTCGGTCTGGACGTATTCCTCGTAGATCGACACGAAGAGGTCCGGGTTGCCGAGCGTCCCGGCGAGTTCCAGAGCGCGGTCCAGGCTCTGGATCGCTGCATCCAGATGACCGAGCCGCCGCTGCCGCGCACCCTGGAGGTAAGCGATGTCGGCGATGCCGCGCCGAAAGTGAAATTGCTCGCAGATGGCCAGGGAGGCGTCCAGGTACCGGCCGGCGGCGTCCTGGTCGCCGGTCTCGGTGGCTACCTGACCCAAATTGAGCACGGCGTAGGCGAACGTGCGCCGGTTGGTCGAGTCCTTGAGGATGGCGAGGGCGCGGTCCAGTGTTTCCTTCGCGCGTGGGTAGTCCTTGCGTTGGAGATAGATGACAGCCATGCTGTTCAAAATCGGTCCGAGCCGGTCGTCACCGGTCTGCTCCGCGAGCTGCAAGGCGGCCTGGAGAGAGTCCAACGCGCCGTCCAGATCGTCGCTGCGCCCACGCACGATGCCCCGCCCGTAGAGCCCGCCGACCTGCAAGGCTTTGTCGCCGGACGTATCACCTAGGCGGTAGGCTTCCATCATGCTCACGGTCGCCTCGGGCACCTTGGACTGGTTCCATTCGACGAAGCCGCGCAGCAGAAAGAGTTCGCCCAACGTGTGGATATTGCCGAGGGTTTTGGCGAGCGACATGCCGTCTTCGGCGGAACGGAGGGCGTCCGGGTAGTCGTTGAGCAAGCGCCAGGCGCGTCCCGTTTGCAGGAGGGCTTGCAGTTCCTGCGGACGGAGCGAGGCGCGACGGGCGGCGGCCAGGGCCTCGCGCGCTTTTTGCAGGGCGAGAGCGGTGTCGCTGCCTTCGAGGTCATGTGCCCGCCGCAGGAGGTCGTCGATCCGGTCGGGCTCCGACAGGGCGGCGGGGGGAACGAGTTTCGCTTCCGAGGTGGGTGCCTGGGCGTGCCCGGCCCGCGGCGGCAGGAGGCAAACTCCGAGCAGCAGCAAGGCAAACAGGAACCAGGGACGAGGCATCACTGTCGCTGTGTAAAGCAGTTTCATTGCCAAGGGGGTGGTCCGGGCGTTGGGGAGAACACCGGAGGCCAACTTCACCCGGCAAAAGAAGCCATCCGGGCTTCCATTCTCGCTCGATAAATACTTAACCCGGACTCATCCCGAGTGTTTTACGTTTCATCATAGATGCTCGTTCGTTTAGAAATGCGGACTAAATCAGACCAGATTTGGCTGCATTCATGGCTGCAAACGTTGGCCAGCGACACGTCCTTGAGGTGATGCCAGATGCCGGTGTCCAGCGGGTCGAGATCCGGCGTGCAGCCGGGCAGCGGCTCGAAACAAAGTGCTCGGACTCCGGGCCGAGACGAAACGCGCGCATCGCCTTGTGCCGGTGGATGGGCGAACCGCTCCAAATGCCCAGCAGCTTGCCGCCGGGCAGGTGGCGCAAAAACTGATCTTGATGGGACCGGATTTTGCCTCGGATGGTTATTCTTTGGTATTGATCATCCCGCGAACTTCATCGCCTGCTGCCACCTCATCCCCCAACCGCCGGTCCGGCATGAGGTAATTTTTCACGTAATCCGACACCGCTTCCTTCAAGGTCGTGGTCTCCACGACCTTGCAATACCCGCACAGCTTGGTCAGGTCCGCCTGGGTGTGATACTGATACTTCCCGCGCAGTGCCTCGGGCATGTCGATAAACTCGATTTCCGGCTCCTTGCCCATCGCACCGAAGATCGCCGCCGCCAGTTCCACCCAAGTGTGCGACCGACCCGACCCGACGTTGAATAGCCCGCCCGCCGTCACGGTCTCGGCCAGTTCGATGGTCAGATTCACGGCATCCTTGACGTACAGGAAATCCCGCCGCTGCTCGCCGTCGCGGTACTCGGGCCGATAACTCTTGAACAGCTTTACCTTCCCGGTTTCCACGATCTGCCGGTAAGCTTTGTTGACGAGCGAACGCATGTCGCCTTTGTGGTCCTCGTTCGGCCCGAACACGTTAAAATACTTCAATCCCACGATGCCGTCCAACATGCCGTGCCGCGCCGCGTAAAGGTCGAACAAATGCTTGGAATATCCGTACATGTTCAGTGGGCGAAACACGCCGAGATCGTTCTCCAGATCGCTCATCCCCTCCGACCCATCTCCGTACGTGGCCGCCGTGGACGCATAGACAAACCGTGCATCATGCGACAGCGCCCAGCGCGCCAGCGTTTTGGTGTACTCGAAATTATTCCGCACCAGATAGCCCGCGTCCTTCTCTGTCGTGGCCGAACAGGCCCCCAGGTGAAACACCAGTTCGATCTCGGCCAGCGCGGGATCGTCCGCCTCGACCCGCTTCAACAGATCATCCGCTTCGATGTAATCATGAAACTTCAGCGGCGAGAGGTTGCGCCATTTCTCATCGGTCCCTAAAAAATCGGCCACCAACACGTCCTCGACGCCGCGCTGGTTGAGATCCCAGATCAGGGCGCTACCGATGAACCCGGCGCCGCCGGTGACGAGGATTTTGCTCTCGGTAGAATCAAACGCTTGCATAAAAAATTGTTCAGACGGGAGGGGGGAAACGGAGTTCTACAGTGTAATTCGAATTCCCCACCCGGTGCGAACGGATTTTTCTCTCGGCACCTTCCCCCTCCGCAAATCTCCGCGTCTCCGCGTTGAAACTCCGGTCTCCGAACCGAAGCCCGCCCGATCACCTTTTCATTCTACGTTCCGTATCCCGCATCCCGTCCCCCCTAAACCCACTCCGGTTCGACAAAATCCCCCTGGATCATTCCGCCCTTCTTCAACAACTGTGCAAACAGCCGTACCGCCCGCTTCTCCTCCTCGCCGAAACTATACCGGATAAATTCCGTCAGATACCGTCGGCTCACCTCTGCCGGATACCTCCCTTCCCCGGCCACGATTTCCTCCACCCGCCGCTCCCCCTCCGCGCGCCACCCGCGCAACGCATTTCCCAACGCCCGCGCCTCGGCCTCGGGCACCTCGGCCCTCACCAGCCAGGCCGCAAAGACAAACGGCAACCCGGTCGCTTTCTCCCACTCTTCCCCCAAATCGAAATACCGGTACCGCTCTCCGTGCCGCAGCCGGAACTCAATCGCCGGATCACCGATCACCAGCGCCCCCTCCCCTTCCCGCAACACCTCCGGCGGCTTCCCGCCCTCCGTTAATACACACCTGGGTCTTAACCCATAAAAGTTCGCCAGCACCACCCGCTGCAAGTTGAAAGAGGTCCGTGAATCCGCGTCCAGATACAACGTCCGCAATCCCGCCAACTCTCCGGCGTACGCCACGTACACGCTGAACACCGCCCCCCGGCACGCGATGGCCACCTCATCGACCACCCGGTATCCCGGATGTGCGATCAACTCAAAAATGGGCGACAACGCCACGTCCAGTCGCCCCGAGCGCAGCCCATCTGCCAGGCTCGCGGGCACTTCAAACGAAACCGTGTTCCCATGACCATGAATCAGCGGTTTGGAATTGAGATACCGTACGCACCCGATGCGCGTCTGCGAAGTGTCCGCCATGATCATTACACCTTTCCACACCTTCGTGGCCCGCACATCCCCCAACCGGCAAAGACGACCGTCCCTCACAGTCCCTGGCTTCGCGCTGCCCGCGCACCAGTGAATCGCAACCTCCGGGCGCGATGGCAAACCGATGCAGCGCAGCCGCCTCGAATTCCTCCCTCCTTCTCGAATGCTGGTCATCCTGGAGCAATGAGGGAAATTAGCCGGGGGTTCGCAGCCCTTCCGGAACAAGCGCAGAAGTCCCACGGCACTCAATGGCCCTCTTTCTTAATAACTTTCGCCACGCTGCCCCCCCAAACTTCTGTCATCCTGAGCGAGTGTAACGAGCCGAAGGACCTTCCACCGTCGTGATTCCAGCCCACGCCGTCACAGGCTGGACATTGATTACTCCCTACGACGAAAGAGGTCTAATGGCCGCTGGCAGTTCTGATCCGGTGTGACGTAGAGGCCAGAATGGCCCGGGAGGCGTCGCATTGACGACGAAGCCCGAGACGCTACAATCAGAGGTGTGTCTGCATCTCCCCCACATGCAAGCCGCAAACGGGTTCCCGCCACCGCTCCGGCCCGCTCCCTGCAAGGGACGGTTTTAGTAACGCGGCGCGTGCATTTCAATGCCGCGCACCGCCTCGACAATCCCCGTTTCGACGCCACCTGGAATCAACGCACATACGGCGTTTGCAACAACCCGAACTGGCACGGGCACAACTACGTGCTCGAAGTCTCCGTGCGAGGCCAGCCTGACGCGAAAACCGGTTACGTCATCGATCTTGGCGAATTGAAAGCCCTGCTCGAAGCAACCATCGTCTCGCGTTGCGATCATCGCAATCTCAACCTCGACGTTGATTTTCTGCGTGGCCTCATTCCGTCCACGGAAAATCTCGTAATCGCATTCTGGAACGAGATTGCGCCACACCTGACCGCGGGAAAACTGCACCGCGTGCGTCTCTACGAGTCGGAGCGCAACTTCGCCGAGTATTACGGCCCTGACTTCGCCGCCTGACGGACGCCATGTCGTCAGATCACCTGCCGATTCTTGAACCGCATGGAGCCGCCATCCCCGCCCACCTCTCCCCCGCTGTCGAATTACGGACGACCTTCGCGCGCCTCGGACGATCCGCATCCGCCGTCGCCAGCCGCCTTGCGCCGCGATTATGACGCCGGTTTCGCGGTCACTGCCGACTACCACGCTTCGCTGCCGGATTTGATGGGTCAAACCAACGACGACGCCCGACGCCCGCCCGTACCAATTCAGCAGGTCGGGATCGCCGGGTTCCGTTTGCCGTTGCGTTACCAGATTGCAGCGGCGAAAACAAACCAGAGTTCCACCGGCGGCGCCAACGGCAGGCCGCACGCGGGCATGGAGGATAAAAACACCGCCCAGATCGACACCGTCGCGCTGGAGACGTGCGTGAGCGGCACCGTGGCGTTGGGCGCGAATCTACGCGCCATCAACATGTCGCGGATCATGCGCACTTTCTACGAATTCAAAGAGGAGATTTTCACGCTCGACACGCTGCCGAAGATCCTGGTGCGCCTCCGTGAGACGGTCGGCAGTGATTCCGCCCGGCTGCGGCTCGATTTTTCTTTCCCCCTGCTTCAGCACAGCCTGCGCAGCGAGTTGGCCGGTTATCAATACTACGACTGCGTTTTCGAGGCGCGGCTTGCGCCTGGCAAGCCCGGCGCGGCGGATCAGCTTCGGCGCTGGCTGCGGCTGGATTTCATCTACTCCTCGGCGTGTCCTTGCTCGTCCGAACTGGCTGAACACGCGCGCCTGGGGCGCGGGGTGTACGCGATTCCCCACTCGCAGCGAAGTCGCGCACGGGTCTGGATCGAGGTTGTACCCGGCGCAGCCCTGGCGGTCGAAGACGTGCAGGCCGCGTGCCTGCGCGCGCTGCAAACCGAGACGCAGGTGATGGTCCTGCGGCCAGACGAGCAGGCGTTCGCCGAGTTGAACGGCGCACACGTGAAATTCGTCGAGGACGCCGCCCGGATGCTCCACCGCGAATTGCAGGCCGACCCACGCATCCGCGATTTTCAGATTGCCTGCTCTCACCTCGAATCGTTGCATTCACACAATGCCGTGGCGGTCATTTGCAAAGGGGTACCCGGCGGTTTTCGCGGCGAGTTCAACGATTTCGACGCACTGGTTAGCTGAGCTGGATTTTGTCCCGTGGCTCGCGCACAAACCACACCCGTCGTTCTCGTCACCGGAGCCTCGCAAGGGATCGGTGCGGCGATTGCAGAGGTATTTGCGAGAGAACTGCGCGGCGCGGGCGGCTGCCGGCTCGCGCTCGTGGCACGAAACGGCGCGAATCTACGGCGCGTGGCGCAACGCTGTCTGCGGACGGGCGCGACGGAGGTGGAAACCTTCGTTTGTGACGTGAGCGACGCTACCGCGGTCGAGACCATGGCAGAAGCGTTGCGCGCGCGCTTCGCTCGGGTCGATGTGCTGATCAATAACGCCGGTTATTTTGTGCCCGACGCGCTTCTGAGCCTGTCACCGGAACGATTCGACGCCACGGTCGCGGCGAATTTGCGCAGCGTGTTTCTGGTGACGCGGGCCTTCGCGCCCGCGATGGCCAAGCGTGGGCGGGGCGACATTTTCGTCATGGCGTCCGTCGCGGGTCTGCGCGCGTTTCCGGCGGGCGGCGCTTACGTCGCAGCGAAACACGGGGTACTCGGTCTGGCGCGCGCGCTGCGCGAGGAACTGAAATCCAGCGGGGTGCGCGTGACGACCGTGCTGCCGGGCGCGACGGTTTCGCCGTCATGGAAGGGCAGCGGTGTGCCGGCGGCGCGGATGATGCCCGCCGCCGATGTCGCCCGCGCCTTTTTTGACGCTTACCGGCTCAGCCGCCGGACCGTGGTGGAGGAAATCATCCTGCGTCCGCAGCTTGGCGACGTGTGATCACAGCAGCCGGTGGCTCCTGGCCCAATCCTCGAAACCTCTCTCCAGTTGCTCGAAGGAGTCGATGACGAAAAGGACCGGCTGCATGTGCCAGATGTCGTATTCCTGCCGCGCGACATTTTCGGGGATAAACGGTCGCTTTTCGACCGCATCGGTCAGGCTGTGCTGCACCTCACCGTAGGAGGACGTAATGCCGTTGCCGTAGATCCGCAGACCGTCGGGCGTTTGGATGAGGCCGAACTCCACCGTAAACCAATAGATACGCACCAGCCCGACGCGCACGTCGCCGACCGCATTTTCGCTCGCGGCGGCCTGACCGATCCGCTGGAAGAAATTGGCAAACGACCGGTGGACGATCATCGGCGTGTGGCCGAAAACGTCGTGAAACAAATCCGGCGCGGGGGTGTAATCCATCTCGTTGCGCGGACGCATGTAATCGGTCGCCGGAAAAACGCGCCGCGCGAGTCGGTCGAGGAAATCTTTCTCATGCAACAATCCGGGCGAGCGCGTGAGCTTCCAGCCGGTGGCTTTTTCCAGGACGGCGCTGACCTCGCGCAACGCCGGGATGCGGTCTTCCGGCAGGTTCAGCATTTGCAAGCCATCGATGTATTCCTGGCACGCGCGGCCGGGGATCAGCTTGCGTTGGCGGGCGTAAAGAATTTTCCAGGTTTCATGCTCTTCCGGCGAGTAGTTCGGATATTCGATTTCCGCTCCCTCCGGGATCGGCCCATCGAGCGCGATGGGCAAACAGCGCGGATCGTCGTGCGCATCAGTGGGCGGCGGTGGTGCGTCGGCCGCGGCCGCGGCGGCGGTCGAAGCTGGATCGTTTTTAGCGAGAGTGGCGGTAGCGGCGTTTGCGTTCATGGGGGGAGTCGGAACAGAGGAAAATACATGCGGGTCAGGCATCCGCAAAATTCAAAACCCTCCGTTGGACATGCGTTGATCCCCGGGGAGGCGGCGCTAGTTTCTCTCTGACGGAATATTTCCGCCCGTGGTAAGTTTGGCGGCATGGACATGCCCCCCGGAATGACCGAGCCAACCCCAGATTCTTCGCTGTTCCCCGCGTGGGTTCCTTCGCCGGAAGGCGTGGTGGGTACGAACGCGGCGTGGTTGATGCGCAAGGTCGGGGTCGATTCCCAGGCGGCGCTGCACCGCTGGTCCGTGGAACACCGCGAGGTTTACTGGGCGCACGTCATCGACCGGCTGGACATCCGTTTTCAACGCCCTTTCTCGCGCGTGCTGGACCCGTCGGAGGGCAGTGGATCGCCGCAATGGCTGCCGGATGCGGCGCTGAACATCGCCGAGAGCTGCTTTGCCGCGCCGCCGGACTCGCCCGCCATCCTCTTCCGAACGGAAGGCGGTCCACTCCAAACCATGACCGTCGCGGAACTGCGGACCCTGGTCGGGCGCGTGGCGGCGGGTCTGGCTGCCCGCGGTTTCCGGCCCGGCGATGCGCTGGCCATGCTCATGCCCATGACGGCGGAGGCCGTGGCGATTTATCTCGGCATCATCCAGGCCGGGTGCGTCGCGGTGGGCATCGCGGACAGCTTCCAGCCGCAGGAAATTTCCGTACGCCTGCGTCTGGCCGGAGCCGTCGCCGTTTTCACGCAGGACGTGCTGCTGCGGGGCGGAAAAAAGTGGCCGCTCTACGCCAACCTGCTCACCGCCCACGCGCCCCCGGCCATCGTGCTGCCGGTGGGAGAACGATCCGGCATCCCGTTGCGCGCGGGCGACACCGAATGGCACGATTTTCTGCCCGCCGTTCCGCGCCCCGACGCCGTGGCGCGCGCGCCATCGGACGCGCTCAACATCCTGTTTTCCTCTGGCACGACCGGCGAACCGAAGGCGATTCCCTGGACGCAAACCACGCCGCTCAAGTGTGCCGCCGACGCGCACTTCCACCAGGATGTCCGGCCCGGTGATGTCCTGGTATGGCCCACTAACCTCGGTTGGATGATGGGACCGTGGCTGGTCTTCGCCAGTCTGCTCAACCGCGCCGCGATGGCTCTGTATTACGGCGCGCCCACGGGACGCGAATTCTGTGCGTTCGTGCAGGACGCTCGCGCCACCCTGCTCGGGGTTGTTCCCAGCCTCGTCAAGACGTGGCGGCACTCCGACGCCCCAAGCGGCCTGAACTGGAGCGCACTGCGCGCATTCAGTTCGACCGGCGAATGTTCCAGCGCGCCGGACATGCGCTGGCTCATGGCGCAGGCGGGCGATGGGCGGCCCGTGATCGAATACTGCGGCGGCACGGAAATCGGCGGCGGATACATCACGGGCACGATGACGCAACCCTGCATCCCCGGCACCTTCAATACGCCCGCGCTCGGGTCGGACTTCGTGATTCTCGACGAGGCGGGCCGCCCCGCGGCGAACGGCGAGCTTTTTCTGATTCCACCCGCCCTCGGCTTATCGGACCGGTTGCTGGGTCGTGACCATCACGCGGTGTATTTCGACGGCACGCCAACGGGACCGCACGGTGAGACGCTCCGTCGGCATGGCGACCAGATGGAACTCGTCGCGCCGGGCTACTGGCGCGGACACGGGCGGGCAGACGACACGATGAACCTCGGCGGCATCAAGGTCAGTTCGGCGGAAATCGAGCGCGTGCTGCAAACCGTTCCCGGTGTCGGCGAAACCGCCGCCATCGCCGTTCCGCCCGGCGATGGCGGTCCGAGCCGGTTGGTGATCTACGTGGTCTGCCCGGCTATCCACCCGGTGGATGGCAACGAGCTGGCCACTGCCATGCAGGCGGCGATCAAACGCGACTTGAATCCGCTCTTCAAAATTCACGATCTCGTGCTGGTGGAAACCCTCCCGCGGACCGCCTCGAACAAGGTCATGCGCCGGGATCTGCGCCAGCGTTACCTCGGTAAGGGGCAACCGTTCGGACTTGCGCTCGGGTAGGGATTGGCTTTCTTGTCGGTGGCTGGCGGGCATTTCCCCCTCATCTGTTTGTTCCCGATGCCCGCTCGCCTCGCTGAAGGCAGCGCCTGGCGCCTCCGGAGGCTTTTCCCCTCGTTTATGAACACCGATCCCCTCGCTTTCCACTCCATCGACCACGTCGAATTCTACGTGTCCAACGCCCGTCAGGCGGCGCACTTTTACCGCACAACCCTCGGCCTGGTTCCGCTGGCTTACGCGGGACTGGAGACCGGGGTACGCGACCGCGCTTCGTGGCTGCTCGGGCGCGGACACGTGCGCTTCCTTCTGACTTCCCCGCTCGGTCCCGATACCGCGCCGGAAATTTCCGCGCACATTGCCCGCCACGGGGACGGCGTCAAGGACATCGCCCTGCGCGTCACGAATGCCCACGCCGCTTACGAGGAAGCCGTGCGGCGCGGCGCGCGCCCCGTCCACGAGCCGATGGAGTTTGAGGACGGTCATGGCCGGTTCGTCCGCGCGAGCATCGCCACCTACGGCGACACGATCCATTCGTTCATCGAGCGCGAGGGTTACAAGGGCACGCTCCCCGGCTTCCGCGACATCGAAAACCCGCCGCCCGCGCCCGACACCGGCATCGCCGCGATTGACCATATTGTCGGCAACGTGGAACTCGGCCACATGGACGAGTGGGTCGGTTTTTACCGCGATGTGATGGGGTTCTCCCAGCTCACGCATTTCACCGACCAGGCAATTTCCACGGATTACACCGCGCTGATGTCGAAGGTGATGCAAAACGGCAGTGGCCGCATCAAGTTTCCCATCAATGAGCCCGCCGAAGGCAAACGCCGCTCGCAGATCGACGAATACCTCTCTTTCTACGGCGGCCCGGGCGTGCAGCACATCGCGCTGGCAACCAAGGACATCGTCGCCACCGTGGACGCCCTGCGCGTGGCTGGCATCAACTTCCTGCGCGTGCCGGAAGCCTACTACGAGGAGCTACCCGCCCGCGTTGGTCCCATCGACGAAAACGTCGCCGACCTCGCCAAGCGCGGCATTCTGGTGGACCGCGACGACGAGGGTTACCTGCTGCAAATCTTCTCTCAACCGATGCAGGACCGCCCGACGTTGTTCTTCGAGGTCATCCGCCGCCACGGCTGCAAGGGCTTCGGAGTAGGCAATTTCAAGGCGTTGTTCGAGGCCATCGAACGCGAACAGGATTTGCGGGGCAACCTCTAAAGAAAAGGATGAAGGATGAAGGATGAAGGATGAAGGATGAAGGATGAAGGCGGAACATTTTTCTTCGTCCCTTCCTCTCTTTGCTTCTGCCCTTCATCCTTCATCCTTCCCCCCTCCCCATGCCTTACTACCACAAACTCGGCCACATTCCGCACAAACGGCACACGCAATTCCGCAAACCCGACGGCTCGCTTTACCGCGAGGAGGTCATGGGGCTCGAAGGTTTTCACGGCGTCGAGAGCATTCTCTACCATCACTTCCTGCCCCCCAAGGTCATCGCCGCCGAACCGTTAGGTAAGTCGGAAGTGGACTACGCGGACTTCGGCGCGTTGCGTCACCGTGCGCTCGCCACGGCGGACATCCCGGCGGGGCACGACGCCGTTTCCGCCCGCCGCACGCTCTTGGGGAATGCGGATGTGACGCTCGGCGTCTCGCGTGCCACCAGCGGGATGGATTATTTTTACCGGAACGCCCAGGCGTATGAGACGTGGTTCGTCCACGAGGGCGAGGGCGACCTCCATACACAATTCGGTCGGCTGCCGTTCGTGCCGGGGGATTATCTCGTCATTCCGTTCGGCACGACGTGGCAGATGCAACTCGGCACGCCCGAGGCGCGATTTTTCGTCATCGAATCGCGCGGCCAGATCGCGCCGCCCAAGCGTTACCGCAACGAGTTCGGCCAACTCCTTGAACATGCACCGTATTGCGAGCGCGACATCCGTCCGCCCGTCGAGTTGGAACCGCACACGGAGGAAGGCGAGTTCGAGGTGCGCGTGAAGGCGCGTAACACCATGACGCGCCACGTTCTCGATCACCATCCGCTCGACGTGGTCGGTTGGGACGGCTACCTCTACCCGTGGGCGTTGAGCATCCACGATTTCGAGCCGATCACGGGCCGCGTCCACCAACCGCCGCCGGTGCATCAGACGTTTCAGGCGGACGGCTTCGTGGTGTGCTCGTTCGTGCCGCGCCTGTTCGACTATCACCCGCAGGGCATCCCCGCGCCGTACAATCATTCCAACGTCAATTCGGACGAGGTGATCTACTATTGCGACGGAAACTTCATGTCGCGCAAGGGAATCAAGAAATACGATCTCACGCTCCATCCTTCCGGCTTGCCGCACGGCCCCCAGCCCGGTGCCACGGAGGCCAGCATCGGCGCGAAGGAAACCCAGGAATTGGCCGTGATGGTGGACACGTTCCACCCGCTCAATCTGACCGAAGAAGCGCTGGCCTGCGAAAAGCCGGAATACCAGGACTCCTGGTTGGAAGGCGCCAAAGTCTGACGAGGTAGCGATCAGTCGCCGGGTGGTCCCTGGATTTATTGGATGAATGCGACCCACGATCCTCGGCTTCGCTCGTTCGTTGCCGTTGCGCCAGACTCCCATTTCCCGATCCAAAACCTGCCCTTCGGCGTCTTTTCTTCCATCGGGCACGGGCCGGCGCGGATCGGCATCGCCATCGGCGATCAGGTGTTGGACCTCGCGGTCCTCGAAGCGCGTGGCTTCTTCCGCACTGTACCCGGATTTGGCCCGGAGCCGATATTCAACCAATCCGCCCTGAATGCTTTTCTGGCTCTCGGCCAACCGGCGTGGCGGCGCGTCCGCGAGATGGTCAGCCACCTCTTGAACGCCGATACCCCCATCCTGCGCGACGATCCCGCGTCACGGGAGACGGTTCTTCTCCCGCAATCCGAAATCCGGATGCACCTCCCCGCCCAGGTCGGCGATTACACGGACTTCTACTCTTCGCGCGATCACGCCACCAACGTTGGCACCATGCTGCGCGGAGCGGAAAACGCACTCTTGCCGAACTGGCTGCACCTGCCCGTCGCTTATCACGGACGTTCCTCTTCGTTGGTCAT
>CAHJWO010000097.1 GCA_903642295.1 PVC group bacterium
CTTTTGTGGACGACTCATCCCTCAACGTCCACCCCATCCAGCCTATTGGCAACATAACTGCCACTCGACCCACTAGTTGGCAGGCAGCGATTCACGCAAGGCGTTGCTGGTAGCACAGGCGGTCCTGGGGAGATAAAACCTTCCCGTCTTACCAAGGGACCGTTTTTGACACGAATACTGTATGTCATGCCTTGCCTGCCTGCCCGTCTTCATTTCCGCCGCTTTCAGAGGGTGACCCGCCTGCGTTACGGACGCTTACTGGCCGATGATCTTGACCTTGACCTTGCCGGTCGTCGCCACGGTGTAGCCGTCTCCCGGTTGCAGGGTGAGCACCACTGTGCGCTTGACACCCGGACCTGCGCCAGTTCCCAGCGGCGTGACCTTGATCGGCTTACTCGTCTTGCCTGCCTTGATCTTCTTGGTGGCTTTGAGCAGTACGTAGTCCGTCCCGTTGACCGCCGTGCCCTTGATGGTGAAGTTGACCACCACGTCGCTGCTCGGCGCGGAGGAGAGCGTCAGCAGGAACTCGCCGATTTGCCTGTTGTTCGTCGTCACTGAAGGCACCAGCGCGGCGAGCGTAGCCGTGGGTACGTCAATCTGTCCGGGCCGCAGGAAGTCACTCAAGACGACGGCGTTGGTGCCCGCGCCGTAGGTGACGCGGAAGGAACCCTTGCCATCGGTCGTGGCCAGGCGGCTGCCGCTGGCGACGTTGGCAAAGCTGCCAGAGACGGGCGAACCCGCCGAGAGGATCGTCAGCGTGTCGCCGCCGCCGGGCAGGACGGCGTTCGCGGCAAAGGTGAGCGACAGATCACCCGCCAGGGTGGCCGCGCCGTTGGCCTGGAGCACGCCGGGGCTGCCGGAACCCTGCGTCGCGGTCCCTCCGATGGTAATGGCGAGCGTTGCCGCGTCGGAGTCCGTGAGGTTGCCTGCGACGTGCAGGGTGCTGCCCGCGTCCAGCAGCAGCGTGCCCTCGTTGGAGAGGTCGCCTACCGTGACGAACTGCCGCCCCGCCAGCAGCGCGAAACTGCCCTGGTTGTCCGCCAAGCCGCTGAAGTTGGTGAAATTGGCGGTCGGCCCGCTGAGGGTGACGTTGGCTTGGTTGACCGTCAGCGCGGGGAGTTGGTCGAAGTTAAGCGTCGCCCCGTCAAAGACGTTCCAGGTGCCGCCGGTCAACGTCGTGCCGACCACATTGACGACCTCATGATTGTTCGGGGCGGCAAAGAGCAGGGTGCCCGTGTACACGCTGATCGTGCCGGTGTTGGTCGTCAAAGCCGACATCGTGCTCGTGCCCGTGCCGCCGCTCTTTTTGAACAGGCCCGCGTTGTGGAACTCGTTGTAGTAGTCCGTGGTCAGCGCCGCGTCGCTTCGCAGGTCGTAGGTCGCCCCGGCCGCGTTGGTGAAGAGGCCGTAGTTGTGGTAGGTGCCGACGTTGAAATTGCCCGCGCCAGTCTGGATCATGGTGCCGGTGTTGGTGAAGATGGAGTAGCTGTCCTTCTCCGCGTCGCCGGAAAGGGTCATGGCCCCGGCGTTGACGAAAGGCGCGTCCGACCCGCCATTGACATAACCGCCGGTCCACTGGAAAAGCGCGCCGGGGAGATTGAAGGTCACCCCGGGGGCGGCGGGGTAGAGCGCGCCCGCGCTCAGGCGCACGGTGCCCGCGCCGGTGCCGGTGTAGGTGCCGGTAAAAAAACCGTTGCCGCCCAGGTCGAGCAGCGCGCCTGCCGCCACGTCGAACACGCCGCCCGTGCTGGTGCCGTGGTTGTTATCGACGGGCAACTGGAGGGTGCCGCTGTCTACTTCCACCGTGCCGCTCTGGTTCTGGAAGGAGACCGTCATGGTAGACGTGCCGGTGCCGCCGCTTTTCTTGAACAGGCCCGCGTTGTTGAAGAGATAGCTGCTCTGGCCGATGGGCGCGTCGCTTTGCAGGTCGTAGGTCGCCCCGGCGGTGTTGGTGAAACTGCCGCCGCTGTTGTAATCGCCGACGTTGAAAGCGCCCGTCCCGGTCTGGATCACCAGGCCCTGGTTGGTGAAGGCCGCGTCGGTTTCCTTGGCCGCGTCGCCGACGATGTTAACGACGCCCGTGTTGGTGAAGATCGCCGCCTGCTGGTAGTAACCGATGCTGCCGCCGGTCCACTGGAAGGTGTTGCCGGTGAAAGCGAGGGTGCAAGGTTGTGGATCGTCGAGGTAACGCTGGGTGCCGCCCATCGCGCCCTGGCTCAACTGCACGGTGCCCCCGCGCGTGCCGTTGGTCAGCGTACCCTGGAAGATGTTGCCTCCATTCGCGGCCACGAGGTCGATCAGCGTTCCGGCGGCCGGATCGAAGGTCACGGTGTCCACGAGGCCGCGGTTACCCGACAACTGCAAGGTCCCCGAATCGACGGCGACCGTCGTCCCCGGCGTGCTGACGAAGGCCGTGTCTTTGTCGAGAGCGAACGTGCCCGTCCCGGCGGATTTGAGGAGCGTGCCCGTGTTGGTGTAGGTGCAAGCGCCCATGGTGCCATCCGTGGCAAAGTTGGTGTTGGCGACCGTCAGGGCCTGGGCCTTGAAGAAGAAGAGCGTGCCGCCGGGCTGAATGGTCAGCGAATTGAGGGTGACGGTCACGTCGCAAAGCACGCCGCCGGGCGCGCCGATATAAACGTCGGGCGAACCGCCGAGGCCCGGGACGCCGCTGCCCGACCAGTTGCCGGCGTGGATGACATTGCCTTTGTCATCGACCACCTTGCCGTAGCTCCAGAAGGGGGCGTAGTTGTTGCGGTCGCCCTCGTAGTAGTTGCGGTCGTCGATGGGGTTCCAGACGGCCTGGGCGTGGGCGTGCGATGCCAGCAGCGGCAGGGCGGCGGCGAGCGCGCGCAGACGCGTGGCCCGAGTAAAGCACCGGGCGGTGCAGGCAAGGAGGGAGGTTAGCGGGGCAGGGGAAATTTGCCGCGGGAACGCAATGGATGGGTGGATTTTCATGTCAATAAGAAGCAGGCTCTGAGAGGTTTGATTTGATAAAGTGGAGGCCGGCGGTGAACGGTCGGCGGCAAAGCAGGCAGCAAAACGTGTCTTCATCGGCAGAATGGTGGACGGCATCGTCAATCGCGTAACTGCTTCTAAAGCCGATCTTTCCCACCGTGGACGAGCCGTCGGTCAGAAACCCGGCTCCGCAAATGTCATCCTCCAAGTAGGGAGAGAACCACATCCGCCTGCGCGAAACGGTCAGCCGACGATTAGCGCACGGCGCGACGGCGCAGCACGAGGGTGAGGAAGCCGATGCCGCCGAACACGGTGGCCCAGGTCGAAGGTTCCGGGACCAAGTCGGCGGTCAGGCCAAGCACCAGCACGGTCTCGCTTCTCTGGTTGATCGACACCGAAGTCAGGGTCTGTTTTGCAAAGGCCGGGTCGAGCACAAAGCTCTGCTCGGTGAGAAAGTAGGAACCGTTACCCCCGGTGGCGGAGTTGCCGGTGCCACCCGCCCCCACGTCGTTGACCTGGAAGGCCGTCTGGTCGAGCAGGTTGTTCGTCGAACTGCCGTTGACCGCGCTGCTCTGGTTGATGGTCCCGCCACCGAAGAAATTCGGCACGGAGAATTGGAAGGTTTCCGTCGCTCCCGCCGAGCCGAGAAAAGTGACGCTCTCGTTGCTGCCGAAGTAGGCCGCCGTCAGCGTGTGGAAGGAAACCACCCCGGCCAAATTGACCGGGACGACGAAGCTTGCGTTGGAGGTGGCAAAATCGTGTCCGGCGGCATCCGACGCCAATTGAAAGGTCGTTTCATTGTTGGCCAAGTTGGAACCCGCCACGGCGTTGGGCGACGTGTACGTCGACGGATCAAAGAGGAAGGTGGCGTTCGCCACGCCAGCATCGGAACCCGGCGTGCCCGCTCCCGTGTTGGGGAACTGCTGGTTCAGGTTTGTGTAGACGTTGTGATCCTTGATAAAGCCGGTGACGAACACCTGGGTGGTCGCCTGGACAGATGGCACACACGCCAGCAAACCGAGCGATCCGCCATAGAGGAGCGCGGTGACTTTCAGGGCACGAAGAGAAGTGAGATATTTCATGGGTTGTTTAGTGATTTTGTGAAACTGCAAAGCGCGACAGGCGGTGAACGGATGGGAAGCGGTGCGGGACAAAAAAGCGTGATGAATATTCTAACGGGCGATGGGTCAGAACCGCGACGCACGTCGGCGCAGCACACCCGCGATGGCCCCGGCCCCAGCGAGTAACTCCAGCCAGGTGGCAGGCTCGGGAATGGTGACCGTGTAAACGAGGGTTCCCGTTTGGCCCACGAACAGGCCGTTGCCGCCTGTGCCAAGCTCAGAGGCAAAAGTGAAATGACTGGAAGGCGGCCGCTCCGTGTCCGCGAGATAAACCGTGTTGGGAAACAACCGGAAGCCGGTAAAGCCGCCCGGTCCCACGTTGGAAGCGTCGAAGCCTTCCACTTCATTTGCGCTTAGACCCAGTGCGCCCGTCGGATCGTCCAGATTGAGGAAACGGAACACCGCCACCCAGTTTGAGGGATCGTTGCTGCCCGCCGGGTCGCGCAGCATCACGATGTCGCCCGCCGCCGTGCTCGTAATGTTGAAGATGCTGCTGCCACTGACCGGCGCGGGCCGGGCAGAATAGACGTTGTAGCCGACGACGATAGTTTGGCCGCCCGGATTGTTAAACGTGGACGGTGTGCCAGGCAGGTTTATGTAAGGTTCCGGCGAGACGGCCGACGGCTGCCTGGCTGCCGCGCAACTCAACATTCCGGGACCAGCGGCGGACCCGTCTGCTTCCCCTGCCCGCGCAACGGCCAGGCACGGCAGCATCGCCGCGGCGAGCAACCGCACGCCGGCTTTCCCACAGAGCAAAAATGAAACGCTGCAGTTCATCGGGTTTGAGCAACGAGGTCTAGGCGGCACGGGCGCGGCGGCGTTGAACCCAAGCAAGTGAGCCGATTCCCACCAGCACGGCGGCCCAGGCGGAAGGCTCGGGCACGGCGTTGGTGACCACGAGGTCCACCTGCCCGGCGATGCTCGTGTCGATGGCGTAGTTGTAGCCGCTGGGCAGCGTGCCGAGGTTCAGTCCGTTGTCGGTCAGCGTGCCCGTGTAGTCGATCAGGTCGTAGCGGCCCGCGCCGAAACCGGCCATGGCGTTGACGGTCAGCGTGCCGTCGAGCGTCAGCATGCCGGTAACGGCAATCCGGTCGGAGGTGGTGGTCCCGGCCAGATCATAGACGAGGGCGGCGTCGCTCAGCAGCAGGACCTGCCCGTTGAGGGTCATCGTGCCGACATACGACTGAACGCTCCCGTTCCCGTAGAAGGAACCACCAGGACGCAGGCTGCCGGCCAGAGAAAGGGTCGGCGCGGTGAAGGTGCCGCCCGCAAGGACGCCGCTGGTGGTTTGCGTGAGCGCACCCGTGGCGCTGATGAACTCCGGCGGGTAACCGTTCTGTACCCCGAAGCCAGCCTGGGCGCGACCGCTGATGGTCAGAGTGCCCTGCACGGCGAACGTGCTGCCCTGGTTCACGCTGAGCTGGCCCGTGTTCACCGCGTTGCCCTGGACCACGGCGTTGCTGCTGGCGATCAACTGCAACGTCCCGGAGTTGTTCAAGGCCCCGGAAACCGTGAGTGTGCCGCCGTTCACAATACCACCCCCGACGGAGATCACACCGGCGTTGGTCAAGGCTCCCGCCGTGGTGAAGTTGCGGCCATTGTTCAAGTACAGCAGCGCGTCGCTGGCGTTGGTGGCGAGGGCGTTAAACTCGTTGAAAACGCTGCCCGCGCCGTAGAGTGTAACGTAGGCGTGGTTGGTGACGATTGAGCCGCCGCCCAGAGAAAGCGTAGCCGTGCTGTTGGCCGAGGCGATGACATCGTAATTTCCGCCGGTCAGCGTGTTGTTGAAAAAATTCGTCAGCGCGCCCGGGGAGACGGTGAGGGTGCTGCCGTCGTATACCCTGAAATTGTAGTTGTTGGCGAACCGGCCGCCGCTGACGTTGCTGAGCGCGAGCGTGCCGCCGTTGGTTGCCTGCATCAAGGAGTAGTTGGACAGGTTCGCCGTGCCGCCGCCGGGTTGGACCGTCAGCGTGCCCCCGTTCACGTTGGCCTGGATGACGCCGTTGTTGACGATGGTGGAGTTGCCGCCGCCCAGGTTGCCTCGACCGGAGAAGGTCTGGTTGCCGGTGATCGTGATCTGGTCACCCGCGTACTTGGCGAGGACGCGGTCGTTGGGTCCATTGAGGTTGATCGCGCCATTGCTGCCGAGGAAGCTGCCCGGTCCGTTGAAGACCAAGGTGGCCCCGGTGCCGGCACCGTTGAGGTTAACCGTGCCGTTGTTGACGATGTAGCCGCTGCCGTTGAACGACCCGTTGTAAATGCCAAACGTCGCGCCGTCGGCCACGTTGAACGTGTCGCCCGCGTCCACGGTCAACCGCCCGATCCTGTAATTGCTGCTGAAGGTGACGACCGAAGCCGTGCCCGTTTTGCCGCCGTCAATGTACACGTCGTTGTACGGATCGTCGGGCACACTGCCCGTGCTCCAGAGCGAGGCGTCGTTCCAGTTGCCCGTGCCGCCGTTCCAGTTGACAGTGGTCTGGGCGGAGAGAGGGGAGCACGCGCCGCCCACCAGCAACCTGGCGGCGAGGAGGGCTGGGAGGGCGCGGAGTCTGATCGGCCGAAACGCGGTTTTCATGAAGGAGGGTGAGAGCGGCTCGTGGTGGTCCCGGCGGTGGCAGCGGCAAACGAAGGTGTCTCTCTTAGGGAAAGCGGCGAAAAAACCGCCGGGCCTCACACTTTCTGAAAAAATGTTTGCTTCCCGGCGGTCGGGAGGATGCGCTAGGATGGGCGTGCCGATGCGCCTCGGACCGCCGTTTCAGCTAGCATGAGCACCGCTTCCACCCACGACGTGACCCGGCTTCTGCTCGCCTGGAACGAGGGCGACCCCCACGCCGCCGAACGCCTGATGCCGCTGGTCTATGAACACCTGCGCGGGTTAGCGCAGGAGTACATGCGCCGCGAGCGCGGCGGCCACACGCTCCAGTCCACCGCGTTGGTCCACGAGGCCTATCTGCGGCTGGTCGATGCCAAGACGGTTTCCTGGCAGGGGCGCGCGCACTTCTACAGCCTCGCCGCCCGCGCGATGCGGCGCATTCTGGTGGACCACGCGCGCCATCGGATTACCCTTCGGCGGGGTGGCCGCCAACAACGGGTGCCGTTGGAGGAAGCCGATGGCTTGGAGTCGCCGCCGACCGAGGAAACCAAAGAGGATGAGTTGATGGCGTTGGACACCGCGTTGGAGCGATTCGCGCAGGTCCATGCCCGCTCCGCCCAGGTGGTCGAACTGCGTTTCTTCGGCGGCATGGAGATGCGCGACATCGCTGATGTGCTGCGGGTGGACCCCAGCACCGTGGACCGCGACTGGAAGTTTGCCCGGGTCTGGCTGCGCCGTGCAATGGGCAGCTCGCAGGATTTACCACTGACCCCACTTTGACCACGCATGAACCCCGACTCTGATGTTTCCCCGGTGGAGGCTGCCCACGCCGACCGCCTGCACGATCTGGTGGCCGACGCGCTGGATTTGCCGTCCGGCGAACGCGTCGCTTTCCTGACGAGGGCCTGCGGGGACGACGCGGCTCTGCTGGCGGAGGCTTGCGCCCTGATGGAGTACGATCAGTCGGCGAACACCTTCCTGGGTCGTCCCGCTTACATGCAGGTGGCTGGCGAGCACCTCGGCGGGATCGAAGCCGGCAGCCTCGCGCCCGGCACCATGCTCGGCGAGAACCGTTTGCTTTCGTTGCTGGGGGAAGGCGGCATGGGTGAGGTGTACCTGGCCGAGGACACCAAGCTGGAGCGGCGCGTGGCCGTCAAGCTGCTCAAGCGCCGCCTGGACGACGCGAGCTTGGCACGCCGCTTCCGCCACGAGCGCAAGGTGCTCGCGGCGCTGACCCACCCCAACATCGCGCGGCTCTACGGCGGCGGTGTCACGCCGGAGGGTCGCAGCTACCTCGTCATGGAATACATCGAAGGCGAGCGGCTGGATAAGTTCTGCGAAGCGAGAAAGCTCGGCGTCACCGAGCGTCTGGCGTTATTCCGCAAGGTCTGCGCGGCCGTGAGCTACGCGCACCAGAATCTCGTGGTCCACCGCGACCTCAAGCCCGCCAACATCCGCGTGACCCCTGAGGGCGAGCCCAAACTCCTGGACTTCGGCATCGCCAAGCTGCTCGACCCGGAGGGTGACGCCGCCCGTCCGCCGCTTGATCCGACCGCGACCCTGCAAGGGGCCATGACCCCGGAGTATGCCAGTCCCGAGCAGTTGCGTGGGGAAACGATCACGACGAGCAGCGACGTGTACAGCCTGGGGGTGGTGCTCTACGAACTGCTCTGCGGCCAGCGGCCCTTCGCGCACCTGAAGGGCCGCCGTCCCGACGAACTGGCCCGCGCGGTCTGTGAGGAGGAACCGCCCCGGCCCAGCACCGTGGCCGGGCGAAAAGCAACAACAACGACAACGACGACGACGCTTACCACTGCCACCGCCGCAACGTCACGACAGTTGGCGGGCGATTTGGACAACGTCGTGGCCAAGGCGTTGAGCAAGGAGCCTGCCCGGCGTTATCCGAGCGTGCTGGCACTTTCCGAGGACCTGCGCCGACACGGCGAAGGGTTGCCTGTCACCGCGCGGAAGGACACGCTTGGCTACCGCACGGGCAAGTTCGTGCGTCGCAACAAGTTCGGTGTCACGGCGGCAGTCATCGTGACGCTGGCCCTGGTTTTCGGCTTGATGGCCACCGCTTGGCAGGCGCACGTCGCCGATCAGGAACGCGACCACGCCCGGCAGGAACGTGACCGGGCCAAGGTTTCCCAGCAACAAACCGAACGGCTCAACCACTTCCTCGGCACGCTGCTGACCAGCGCCGATCCCGGCCACATGGGCAAGGATGTCAAGTTCGTCCAAGTGCTTGACGCCGCCGGCCAGGCCCTCGACAAAGAACTGGCAGATGAACCCGCCCTACGCGCCCAAGCACATCAGTCTCTGGGCGACACTTACGAGCACCTCGCGCTCGGAAAACAGGCCGAGGAACACCACCGGGCCGCTCTCGCCATCCTCCACGGCCTGCATGGTCCCGATGATCCGATCATCGCACAGGCCGAGTTTAAACTGGCGGTGGCTCTCACCAAACAAAACCGCTTTGCCGACACGGTGCCGCTGCTGCGCCATGTCGTGCTGGTCCAACGCCGACAATCCCCGCCCGATGTCCTCGCGCTGGGACAATCGCTTGGCTTCCTGGGGAGTTGTCTCTCGTTCATGCACCGGTCAGCCGAGGCAAGGATCAATCTGGACGAGGCACTCCAGGTTCTGCGTGCATCCGGCAACGAGACGACGAAGGCGTACGCTACCACGGTGGCGACCTCCGGCCTGCTCGCTCTCACCGAAGGCAATCTTGAGCAGGCTGCCGATCAACTTCAGCAGGCGGTGGAACTGACCCGAAAACTTGCTCCCACCAGCGCAAATTTTGTGATCATGGAAAACAATCTGGCGCTGGTTTTGTATAGGCTGAACCGACTCTCCGAGATGGAAGCGCTCCTCCAGCAGGAGGAGGAAGATTGCAAGAAAAACGTCGGGCAAAACAGCCCGCCCTACGCCGCTTATCTCATCGTAAGCGCCAGCTTGGATTGGAGCCGGGGCGATTATCCGGTGGTAGTCCGGAAAACCCGCGAGGCCATGGCGATCCTGACGGCGGCAAACTACCCGCCTCACGAGGACTATCTCGCGAGCGGCCGGATTTTCTGTGGGGTGGCGCTGACCCGCAGCGGACATCCCGAGGAGGCCGAACCGCTGCTGGCTCTCCAAACCGGAGAGGATAACTTGGACAACTCCGCTCTGAATCTGGACTACGGCAACCGTAAAACCGCCCTGGGAGAGTGCCGCTTCGCGCTGAAACGCTACGCCGAAGCCGAGCCGTTGCTCCTAGACGGATACGCCGACCTGGAAAAACGCCTCGGCCCGAAGAAAGCTATCACCATGGCAGCCCGCCAGCGCCTGCACGACCTCTACACCGCCTGGAACAAACCCGAACAAGCCGCCCGGTACACGCCCGGAGGTGCTAGCGCGCCGCCCACCGTCCAACCGGCAGATGCTCCGTGACGGCTGCATCCGGCGTTTGCGGTCGCCGCAGAGGCCCGCGCGCCTCGTCGAGATTGATCCCAACGGTTTCTGTCGATAACAGGGGAACCCGGTGTCGTCCTTGCCTTGTCGGTCCCGACACCCGGGTCATGCCGGATGACTCCCACGCCGTCATGGTGGCGGCGCAGGCAGCGGTTCTGACCTTCCTAGTTGACTCACATTGCTTGAGTATAGCATTCGATCTAGCGGCGAGTGGCCGACTTGCATGGGCGACGATCCAGGTCTCGTGCTACGCCGTGCAGAACCCCATCTTTTGGGCGGATAAATTTTTCCGCGCGAGAATCGTCCCGGAAGCCTCCGTTCGTGAGACGATGACTCCGAAGCGCTTTACCGGTGCATCAAAGGACGGTTTTCTGAGACGAATATACTGAGTCACGTCTCACTCATCTGCCCGCCGTCGTCTCTGCCGATTTTGCCGACGGGCAGTTAGTGGCACAGACCCTTACTGGCCGATGATCTTGACCTTGACCTTACCTGTCGTGCCCACCTCGTAGCCGTCGTCGGGTTGCAAGATCAACACGACCGTGCGCTTGACGCCCGCGCCTCCGCCCGTTCCCAGCGGGGTGATCTTGATGGGCTTGCTGGTCTTGCCTGCCTTGATCTTTTTGCGAGTCTTGAGCAGCATGTATTCCACGCCGTTGACCGCTGTGCCCTTGATCGTGAAGTTCACAAAAACGTCGTGGTCCTGCGCCGCCGACAGGCTCAGCGTGAACACGCCTAGGTTGCCGCTGCCCGCTGTCACCGTGGGCGTCGTGGCTATCAAGATCACCGTCGGCACCGCCGGAGCGATGGTGAGTGTCAGGATGCCCGTGCCCGTGCCACCCGCGTTGGTGGCGGAGAGGCCGATGGTGAACGTGCCCGTTGCGGTCGGCGTGCCGGAGACGAGGCCCGTGGCGGTGTCCACGCTCAGGCCCCCCGGCAGCTCGCTCACCGCAAAGCTCGCCGGGGAGTTGGTGGCCGTGATCTGGTAGGTGAACGCTTGTCCGACGGCGACGCTCGCCGTCGTCCCACTGGTGATCACCGGGGCAGCAACCGTCGGGTCCGCGCCGAAGGTGAGCACGAGCGTGCTCGTGCCAGTGCCTGCGGCGTTAGTGGCACTGATGCCCACGCTGAAACTGCCTGCCGTCGCGGGCACGCCCGAGATCAGCCCGGTCGCGGTGTTCACGCTCAAGCCCGTCGGCAAACCGCTCGCCGCAAAGCTCGTCGGGCTGTTGCCGGCAGCAATCTGGTAGGCGAACGCCGCGCCTACCTGCCCGTTGGCGCTGGTGACGCTTGTAATCACGGGAACAGGGACCGCGTTGGCGGTCACCGTCAAGGTCAGCGTGGCCGTGCCGTCGATAAAAGCGCTGGCGACCCCATTGTCGGCGTGAAGGATCACGTTGTACGTCCCCACGTCGGTGGGAGTACCCGAGATCAGCCCGGAGCCCACGTCACAATCGATCCCGAAGGGTAATCCTCCCGTGTAGAAGTAGACCGGTGAATTCGTCGCCGTGATCTGGTAGGAAAAAGGCTGGCCCACCTGCGCGCTCGCGCTGAGGGCGCTCGTGATGACGGGCCCGGGCTTCGCGGGGTCATAGATGGTCAGCGTCAGCGTGGCATAGTCAAAAACGCCCACGTCGAAGGCTTCAATCTCGAGTCCATGGATCCCGTCGGTGGACTCTGCCGGGATGCCGCTGAGCAAGCCCGTGTTCTCATCGAAAATTAATCCGTCCGGCAAGTAATAATTCGCCAGGCCGTAGGCTACGTAGCGAGTTGGGAAATTTGTGGCGGTGATCTGGTAGGCGAAAGGCTGCCCAATGGTTGCCGAAGCCTTGCTCGCACTGGTGATGACCGGTCGGGGCGGAGCATCTGAAGAAACGACCACGCTCACGTTCGCGGTGCCCGTGCCGCCTGCGTTCGTCGCGCCGACGGTCACGTTGAAGGTGCCAACCGTTCTCGGGATACCGGAGATCAGGCCGGTCCGGCTATCCACGACGGCACCGGCGGGCAGGCCGCTGGCAGAGAACGTCACGGGAAAATTCGTCGCCGTGATCCGGTAGGTGAATTCCGCCTGGGTCTGTCCATACCCTCCGGTGGCGCTGGTGATCACCGGCACCGGCACCGGGGCGGCGGCGATGGTCAGCGTGAGCGGCGCGGTGCCGATGCCAACGAGGTTGGTCGCTCCCGCGACGAGAGAGAAGGTGCCGGGCACGGCGGGCGTGCCAGAGATGAGGCCCGTCGCGGCATTGAGCGTCAGACCAGCAGGCAAATCGGAAACGGCGTAGCTCACTGGGTTCCCTGTGGCGATGAGCTGGTAGCTGAACGGAGCGTTGGCGGTCCCGGTGGCCGTGGTGGGGCTGGTGAGCCGCGGTGCCGTGCCGGAGGGAGCTGTGTTATTCAGCCGAACGATGTGTTGGCGCGGGAGGGTGCCGACCATGGTGAAATAGCCGCCAGCCAGTACCTTGCCACCCGGCGCAAGTGCCAGCGAAGTCACGTCGCGGTACCCGTCCGGCTGGGAAATCTCCGGGACCGTGAAACCGGAATCCAAGGTGCCATCCTGATTAAGACGGGCTACATTGGTGCCGTAGTTGACGAGAATCTTGCCATCGGGTTGCAACGCAATTCCGTAACTGCTGCCAAAGCCGTCCCCGACCGGATAATCCAAGGCAAAGCTGTCGTCAAAACTACCGTCCGGGTTCAGCCGGGTGACATTGAGATGTTCTCTGCCGTTCACCGTCCGGCTGGATCCCGCGCCCAGGATCTTGCCGTCCGGCTGAACGATCAGCTGTCGAGCAGGATTATCCCCGGACACAAATTGCGGCAGAAAACTCGGGTCGACGCTGCCATCGGCGTTCAAACGCGCGAAGTTTCTCAACGGAATCCCGGTAATCGTTGAGAAGACACCGCTGACGATGATCTTGCCATCGGGTTGGACGGCCAGAGCAGTGAGGTCGTAGTCGGCGGCCGGATCGACGTCGGAAAAAACGGTGAAACTGAAACCGGGATCAAGTGCCCCGTCGGAGTCCAATCGTTTGATGCCACCAGGGTTCAAAACCAGCAGCTTTCCATCAGGCAAGACGACCAAGGCGGCGACGTGGTAGTCGGCGTTGAAATCAACCGACCCCGTGCGGTAGAGAAAGTTGGGGTCGCGGCTGCCATCCGGGTTGAAGCGCAACAAGTATCCTCCGTGGTAGCCGTCGTCCGAGCTGCCCGAGTTTGCCAAGAGGATCTTGCCGTCGAGTTGCGTTGCGACCAGCCGGGAATAGCTTGTGCCACCGGTCGCCGTATCGGGAACGAAGCCGCCGTCGAGAGTACCGTCCGGGTTCAAGCGCGCGATGTCGAGGCGGTTGGCCCCATCGACGGTCGTGAACCTTCCGCCGATCACGACCTTGCCGTCAGGCTGCGAGGCAACGGATTGAACGAAGTCGCCGTATTTTGTCCCGATGGGCCCGACTCCTGGATCAAAAGTGGGATCAACAGTGCCATCCTGGGCCAGGCCAGAAAGCGCCGCGCCTAATGCCAAACAGCACAGCAAAATAATGGATTTTGCTACGCGGATGAAACGCAGAAAGGAACGCAAAGACAAGGAGTTAGAGAATTTCATCGGCGATGAGCACAGGATATTCTTTTCATGCATTCGAGCAAGCTGGAACACTGTTTTATTTCACCCATATTTGTATATTTACATTAGTATTTCGAGAGACTTCCCCTGGCGAGACGCTGGTTCTCAGGCAGCTATCCAGGCGCGAAACGACCGTTTCTTAGTACTACTCCGTTACATGGTCCGACCGACGCGAAACCTGGCCGATGTTTTCAGAGGAGAGCGCCGAGGATGACGCTAGAATGAACAAAAACCGCCAGCAAAACAGTGATTGTGGATGAGGCACTTACAGCACATAACGGAGTACTACTAACCAGCGCAGGCCGTTGGTCTGCTGAAAGCAGGAGTGGCTCGAGCGCGCCGCGTCCCGGTAGATGGCCCGCGCTGCAACCGTGGAGCCGCGCCGCCGCTCGATGGTGTCATCCAAGCCGATGATCAGCGGACCGCCGGGGGCAAAGGCGCGCACGAGCAGTCCCAGCAGCACGCCGGCACCTTGGCGCGCCGACCAAGCTGCGCGGCTCAGCAGCCCGATGGTAGTTGGGGTAACGCTGGTCATTGGCCGGTCCCAAGGCACGTAGGGCCGAGGTGATCGTGGCATTGCAGGGAGCCAAAAGCACGCCGCCGAGGAGGGCTTGCGTACGCTGCCAGCTTGGACGAGTAAAAAGCGAAGCGAAGGCTGCGCAAACAGCTTC
>CAHJWO010000098.1 GCA_903642295.1 PVC group bacterium
GGGGGGCCGTTACTCCGGAGCCGACGGCGGGGCGCCGTCCGCAGCACGCGAGGCGCGTGCGCTCCCCAAACCGACCTGCTTGGGCCAAACTGAATGCCCTTGGGGCAGGGGTGATCCGGGTTGTCGAGACGGGGACCCTCGGTTATCGTCGCGGCTTGATGAATCGTAGCGATCCCGCGATCCCGGACCGGGACGAGTTGCGCCCAAGGCGATGGTGGCCACTGGCAGCGGCGGTGCTGAGCGGCGGCCTGCTGACGCTTTGTTTCGCGCCGTGGAACCAGGCGTGGCTTTGCTGGCTGGCCCTGACTCCGCTGACGGCGGCCGTGTGGTCGCTGCGGGGCGATGCGGTGATGGAAAGCGTCCCGGTGACGAAAGGGCGGATGGTGCTCTGGATGCGCAGGCTGGCGGGCAAACGCTGGGCGCGGGGCTTTGCCTTGGGATACGTGGCAGGGTTGGTGTTCTTCTGGGGCGCGTTCTACTGGCTGACGCAAGTGACGGGCATCGGCTGGTTTATCCTGCCTTTCTACATGGGGTTGTATTTTGCAGCGTGGGGGGCGTTCATGGCGACGGTGGCGCGTCCAGGCGAAGGCAAGCCCGCAGAAAACCCGGCCCGTCGTCTCTCCGCGGCACAATCCATTTTTCGCACCCCGGAACCGGCGTCGTCCTCGACGCTGTTGCGCTCGCGTTGGAACCTGTGGCACGCGTTCCTGGGCGCGGCGGCGTGGACGGGCTTGGAGTGGGTGCGAGGATGGATGTTCACGGGCTTCGGTTGGAACGATCTGGGCGTCGCGTTGCACGAAAACGTGGCGTTCTTACAGATTACCGCCTGGACCGGGGTAGGTGGACTGTCGTTCCTGGCGGCCTTCGTCAACATCATCGCGCTGGCAACCGTGCTGCGCTTTACGTTGGAGGTAAGAGCGCACCGCATCCGGCCGCATTTTGATTTCACGCTGACGGTGACGCTGATGCTCGCGGTCTTCTCGTACGGTATTCATCAAGTGAGGTCGGCGGCGCGGGAAGCAGCCTTGCCGGGGGCGACGGTTCCATTGCGCGTCGCGGCGGTGCAGGCGGGGATACCGCAGAACCAGAAATGGAACCGCGCGCTCGAAGCGTCCATTCACGACCAATACCGACGGCTCTCGGGCGCAGCCATCGCCACCCATCCGCAACTGTTGCTCTGGCCGGAAGCCGCGACGACCTACGGCATGTTCGACGCGAGCGGGGACACCAAAGAGTTCGTAGACGGCATCGCGGAGCAGGCCGGTTGCAACCTGCTGCTTGGCACGCTGGACTTTGATTTCGGTGCGGACGGCCGCGCGCAGGCGGATTACAACGCAGCCATGATGCGCGCCACCGGGGATAAGCGGTACCAGATTTATCGTAAAATGCATCTGGTCCCGTTCGGGGAGTTCGTGCCGTTCCGGCACTCGTTCCCGTTGTTTGCGTGGATCGTCGGCAGCCAGGTGCCGGGAGATTTTGAAGCCGGGAAGGAACCGGGCGTGTTCCTGACCAACGAGCCCGGTGTGCGCCTCGGACCGCTCATTTGTTTCGAGGACACGGTCGGGCGAGTGGCGAGGCAACCGGTGCGCCTGGGGGCGCAACTCCTGGTCAACCTCACCAACGACGGCTGGTTCGGCCACACCGCCGCCAACCAGCAGCAGTTGGCCGAGTCGGTGTTTCGAGCGGTGGAAAACCGGCGTCCGCTGGTGCGATGCGCGAACACCGGAGTGACGGCGTTCGTGGACGCGAACGGCCGCGTGACGCAGATCCTGCGCGAACCGAGCACGGGCAGCGTATTCCCCGCCGGGGTGCTGGCGGGGGAGGTGAAGGTGCCAGCCAACCCGGCGCTGACTTTCTACACGCGCTACGGCGAGGTGTTTTCCGGCGCGTGTTTCGCGGCGACGGGGATGCTGGCGTTCCTGCGGTTGTGGCGGAATTTGCGTGGCGTGGAATTGCGGCAGCGCGAACTGCGGCGGGCGGAGGTTACGGCAGATAGCAAGGTGCCGGTCGGGTCATGACGAACCGTGGAATTTCCGGAGTGGCTGGCACGGCGAAACCCACGCTGGTCGTATCCTTGCACGATGTTAGTCCGATAACCCGGTCTGTTTTCGAGCGGATGTTAACCGACCTGGCGGCATGGGGAGTTGCGCGGTGCTCGCTCCTCATCATCCCTGACCATCACCATCGCGGGCACATGCTAGCTGACGCCGGGTTCTGCCGCTGGTTGGAAAACCTGGCAAAACAGGGACACGAACTCGTGGTACACGGTTACTACCATCAGCGGACGACGCGGCCGGCTGAAACGTGGAAGCAGCGATTCATCACACAGATTTACACGCAGGGCGAAGGGGAGTTCTACGATTTGTCGTGGGAAGAAGCCGGGCAACTCCTGGCGCGGGCAAAGGAGGATTTCCGGCGATTGGATGCGCCTGCGCCGAGCGGATTCATCGCGCCCGCCTGGCTGCTGAGCGACGGGGCGAACGACGCCGTGCGGGAGGCGGGGTTCCGATATACGACGTTCTTGACCGGTGTGAAAGATTACCGGGCCACGGGGAACGGATTGATCCCGGCGCGCTCGCTGGTGTATAGCCCGCGCAACCGGTGGCGGCGGACGGCCAGTCTGCTTTACGTTTCCGGGTTGGCTAAACGCCTGGGGGAAGCGCCGTTGATGCGGCTGGGGTTGCATCCGCCTGATTATGCACATGCTAACATCTGGGCGCAGGTGCGGCGGGTGGTGGGGGATGCGTTGCGGAACCGCACCGGAACGACCTACGAAGATTACGTGACGCGCCGCCATTTATGAAAGTTGATCTCCATCTCCATTCCCGTTTTAGCGACCGCTCGGCGGACTGGATCTTCCGGCGCTTCGACTTTCCGGATAGTTATTCGCAGCCCCGCGCCTTGTACGACACCGCCCGCGCACTGGGGATGGATCTGGTCACACTGACCGACCACAACACCATCGACGGCGCGCTGGAGATCGCCGGGTTGCCAGGGGTATTTCTGAGCGAGGAGGTGACGACTTATTTCCCCGAGGATCGTTGTAAAATTCATCTGCTGGTGTGGAATCTCACCGAGGCGCAACACCGCGAAATCGTCGCCTTGCGCGAGAGCATCTTTGAATTGCAAGCGTACCTTGCAGGGGAAGGATTAGCGCACGCGGTCGCGCATCCGCTTTACCAGATCAATCATAAGCTGACGGAGAGTCACCTCGAACGGCTGTTCCTGCTTTTCCAATGCTTCGAGGGGCGCAACGGCCTGCGCGACGATCTGCTCAATCAGACGTTGGTGCATCTGGTGGGCAATCTGACCCCGGAGAAGTTGACGCGGTACGCCGAAAAGCATGGAATCACGCCGACCCACCCGGAGCCGTGGCGAAAAATACTGACCGCCGGGAGTGATGATAAGAGCGGAATGTTCGCCGCGAAGACTTATACCGAAACACCGGAGGGCAAGACGACCGCAGAGTTCTTTGACCATCTGCAAGCAGGCCGCACCACGTTGTACGGCGTGGGCGGCACCCCGCTGGTTCTCTCGCACAGCCTTTATAAAACAGGGTTTGCCTTTGCCAAAGACAAGCTTTTCAAGCATTCCGCGCAGGCGACTCCGGCACTGGTCGAAAAGATGTTCGCGCGGTTCATGGAAGGTGAGAATCCGACGGAATTTACCTTTTCCGAAAAATTAAATTTTCTCGCGCAGGGCATCCTGAGTGGGAAAATCTTCGAATTGGCGAAACCGGCGAACGTCTCGCTCTGGAGTGAATTGAACGGGTACTTCTCGCAACCGTCGGTAAAGACCGCCATCGCGCGGCAAACGGCGGATGTCGCGGAACCGGAGCGACGGGCCTTTCTCATCGCCAATCTGTTTGCCAACCAGCTTGCGTTCCGTTTTTTCACGAAGTTTGTGCGGCAACTTTCCGCCGGAAACATGATGGAAGGCTTGCAGGCGATCAGCGCCATCGCACCGCTGGCGCTGTTGCTCAGCCCGTACATTTACGCGTTCAAGAGCCAGTCGCCGAACCGCCGGTGGCTGCGGCGCGCCAGCGGGGAGATTGCCGGGGAGCAGCCACCCGCATTGCGTAACCACAAGCGAGCCTGGTTTACCGACACGCTCGAAGACGTGAACGGCGTGGCAACCACCATCCAGAAGATGACCGCCGCCGTGGTCGCCGCAGGGCACGACCTGACGGTGGTCACCTCCCGGACTCACATCGCCATTGCGGGTATTCCGATCAAAAACTTTCCGCCCATCGGAGAGTTCGAAATTCCCGAGTACGAATTGCAGAAGCTGACTTTTCCGCCCATGCTGGAGATGTGCGATTACATTCAGCGCGAGGGTTTTACCGAGGTGATCATCTCGACGCCAGGTCCCATTGGAATCACGGCGCTGATGGCGGCCAAGATGCTGCACCTGCGCACCGTGGGCATCTACCACACAGATTTCCCGCAGTATGTGCAAATTCTCACCGACGATCATTTCATGGAGTCGCTTACCTGGCGCTACATGCACTGGTTCTACCAGCAACTCGATCTGATCTACGTGAATTCCGAGCAATATCGACGCAGTTGGATCGAGCGCGGGATTGAGGGCGAAAAGATCAAAATCCTGCCGCGCGGGCTGGACACGCACCTTTTTCATCCCACGCGGTGGGACCCATCGTTCTGGACGGCGCGGGGTGCGCAGCCGGGCGAGTTGATTCTGCTATACGTTGGACGCGTATCGGTCGAAAAGAGTTTGGACGTGTTCGCCGCCGCGCACGACCAAGCGCGGGCGGCCGGGCTACCGGTGCGCGCCGCCATCGTCGGCGACGGCGTTTATACAAAGACCATGCACCGGCTTTTACCGGACGCGATTTTTACCGGCTATCTCAGCGGGGAACCGCTGGCCCGGGCCTACGCCTCGGCGGACATTTTTGTTTTTCCCAGCGTCTCGGATACGTTCGGCAACGTGGTCATCGAGGCGCAGGCGAGCGGGCTGCCGGTGATCGTGTCCGATCAAAAGGGGCCGCAAGAGTTGGTCGAGAACGGCATCACGGGAGTCATCACGCGCGGCTCGGACGCGGACGACCTGGCGAGGGCGATCCGACAGCTCGGCGAGGATGGTCCCTTGCGCGAAAGGATCGGCGAAGCGGCGAGGCACGCGGTGGAAACACGCAGTTGGGCGGGCGCCGCGGAGAAATTCTGGGCGATGTCGCCGGAGTAAGCGAGAGTTTGCGAAGCATCCGGGGCGGAACGCATAAACTTTTCCCGAGGTGGAACTGTCCCTGCTTCGATGAGATGAATACTTCTCTCTCCTTCGATTCTTGAAACCGATTCTCCCGTATTCCAGACCACAAAGCGGTGGGGCGGAATTGCTCGCCGTGCTGGTCCTGTTGGCCGCCGGTCTGTGCATTTACGGACAAACCCTCGATTATCCGTTCATCATCTTCGATGATCCCGGGTACGTCACGCAAAACGCCCACGTCAACCAAGGATTAACGTGGGCCGGATGGAAATGGGCTTGGACGAGCTTTGAACGGTCGAACTGGCACCCGCTGACCTGGTTGTCATTGATGTTAGATGCTCAGATGTACGGCCTCAACGCGGGCGGATACCATCTCACCAACCTGTTGTTGCACGAATTAAACGGCGTGCTGATCTTCGTATGGTTGCGAACCGCGACGGGAGCATTTTGGCCGAGCGCATTGACAGGGTTTTTCTTCGTGGCGCACCCGCTTCATGTGGAATCGGTGGCCTGGATTACGGAGCGTAAGGACGTACTCAGCACGTTGTTCTTTTGCCTCACGTTGCTTGCTTACACCCGTTACGCAAGCGACCGGGGGCGGCGGTTTTATTGGCTGGCCGTGGGATTTTTTGCGTTGGGATTAACCGCTAAACCGATGCTTGTCACCGTTCCGCCGTTGCTACTGTTGCTCGATTACTGGCCATTGCGGCGTTTGCAAATCTTCAGTTGGCGGCGGCTCCTGTTAGAAAAAGTGCCGTTTTTTCTGTTGGCTGCCGCTGTGAGCGTGGTGACGATTATCGCGCAACGGAGTCACGCCATGGTGCCCTTGGAATCTCTGCCCGGGAGCCAGCGAGCCGCGGCCGCCACGTTGAGTTACGGTGCCTATCTGACCAAGACAATGCTCCCGTTAAACCTGGGGGTTTATTACCCATACTGGCGTTCACAGTCGATGACCCAGCCAGTGTGCTGGGCGATGTGCTTGGGAGGATTCACCCTGGTTGCCTTCCTGGTGCGTCGGGCCAGTCCGTTCGTGCTCGTCGGCTGGTGTTGGTTCCTGGGAACGCTCGTACCGGTGATCGGCGTGGTGCAGGTGGGCGGACAAGCTTTCGCAGATCGCTACACCTATCTGCCGCACATGGGGCTGTTCATCGGGGTGTTCTGGGCGGGAGCAGCGGCATGGGGACGGTGGGGTAGGGTGACACGCGTCAGCTTAGCGGTTTTGACCGCGCTCGCGGCGATGGCGGCGGTGGGACTGAGCTACCGGCAAGCAGGTTACTGGCGCACCAGTGCCACGCTGTTCGAGCAAACCGTGGGCGCCGTTCAGCCAACCGCACGACTCTACTGCCTGCTTGGGAACGCGGAGATCGAGGGGAACCGCACGGAGAAAGCAAGGGACGCCTATCTGCAAGCATGGCGGATGGGGACGACCGGCGACGAGATCATGACCCCCTTGGGTACGTTGCTGCTCAACGCCGGACGGTGGCGGGAAGCCGCTGCCGTGCTCGCACCCGCGAAGGACCGCCCCACCGCCACGGCTGACCTGCTCAACAACCTTGCCCTCGCACTGGCGAAGGATGGCCGCAACGACGAAGCCCAGGCGGCTTACCAACATTGCGTGGAGCGATTCCCCGATTTCGCGCTGGTGCGCTTCGGGTGGGCTGAAATGCTCCAAAGACGGGGCTGGGTGGGGGATGCCATGGCACAGGACGAGGCTGGTCTAGCGTTGCGCGGCGACTGGCTGCCGGCCATCCTGCGTTTATCCTGGAATTACGCTCATCTTTCCGAGCCGCGGGCCCACGAAGGAAGTTTGGTGTTGGCTCAACAGGCCGTGAAAATCTCCGGTGGGCGCGAACCAGGTAGCCTCAACGTGCTGGCTTATGCCGAAGCGGTGAACGGGAAATGGGAAGCGGCCACCGAGACGGCAACGAGGGCCTTGGAAGCAGCTCTTCAACCGAACATACCTGGTGATGTAATAGAGGGTTACCGCACACGCCTCGACTGTTATCGCCGACGGCAACTTCCGCCTTGAAAACGGCACCGGCGCGACCGGGGCTTACGGGTGCCGACGCACCGGTACAAACCCATGCGTTCTTTCCCGGACGACGCTCAGGGGGAGCGCACGTAAGGTGCCCAGAACGAGGCATCGCAAACATCGCTAGACATGTCCCAGACGGTGCTAGGCACCGTTGGTAAGGTGCCGAAAGTCTGGTCGCCATACGTGTCACCAAAGATACTGACGTTGGTGCTATATAGGCGGCTGTTAGGTTTCATATATTGCCGCCAAGCTGCCACGGTGATGGTCGCACCGTCCTTGGTTCCATTCTCGGTGCCGTATTGATCCATCGCGGCGTCAATCAGGCGGAGGTCAACCCGGACCGTGCCCGCCTGCGCGCGTTTGCGGGCGCGAATCAAGGAGGGAACGGCGATGGCTGCCAGCAACGCGATGATTGCCACGACGATCATAATTTCAACCAGTGTGAACGCCGAAAGATTCGGCGGGTGGGTGGATGAGCGGCGAATGTTCATGGGATGCGTTAAACGCGAATGAGTCGGAATGATGTGGAATGAGATGATGAAGGCTCGGCGATTCATCAGCCGGGCCAATCATAGCAAAGCAGATTTGGTACCTCAGAACTGATTTTCCTCCCAACGAACTTCTGAAAAAGTGAGGCCCATTTTCGACCCTTGCCTTCCATCATGCCTCGTGCCGTGAGATCGTTCAGCCGAGTTCTGTTGGCCTGCGCTGGCGCCACGTTGAACGATCAAAGACTTTTTCTCTCCGCATCCACGAGGGAAGCCGCCGCAGCGAGTTGGGCCTGCGCGGCCTCCGGGTTCATCTGACTAGAGAAAATCTTGGCCAGGAGGACATGCTGCAACGGGCTGTCGGGCTGCCTATTCACCGCCCGCGCCTGTAAATCCCGAGCCAAATCGAGATGACCTTCGCTCATGGCCAGCGCCGCGGCATCGTCCAGCGCCTCTGCATCGTGAACGTCCAGACGGCTGGCCTGCTGCCAAGCCACCAGTGCTTCGGAGGAATTCCCAACTTGCTTTTCCAACTCGCCAACCACGATCCACGCCGGGCCATGCCACCAGTGGTTATTGACGAAGCGGCGAGCAAGCGTCAGCGCTTGCAGCCGCTCTCCCGCGCGGGCATGTTCCTGCACGAGGTATTTGGTCAATTCCCAGGAATTCGGATAATGCTGAGCGCCCTGGTCGAGCAAAATTTTTCGGCGCTCGAGCCAGGACGCATCCCCCTTTTCCAACGAGTCCAGACAACTGACCGTCATGCCGAGTTCGCGCGGGTCGCCACCTTGGGGTTGGGTGAATAAATCAGGGATGACTGACTCCAAAATAGATTTGGCTTCCGCGAACTGCCCGCGTCGTCCCAACGCGATGCCAAGGTTGATCCGCGGACCGGTCGCCGTGGGTTGTCGGCGGATCAGCCCACGAAGCAGCGCGATGGCCTGGTCGTTTGCCTCGGTTTGTTTGCCCTCGGCGGCCAAGCGAAGGTAAGCCGTGGCCAGTCCGGCACGAGCACGGGGCACATCGCCGCCGTCGGCAATCGTCTGACGAAAGAAGGTGACATCATCCGCCCAGTCAAAAGTCCGGTACCACGTCCTCAATCCCAATGCGCAAATCATCAACGTAAACACCGCTAACAAGAGGGGTGTACGCCGGCCCTTCAGCAGCGGCAGGACATCCAGACCGACGCCGGTCAGGAACAATAGAAAGCCGATACTGGGTAGGTAAAGCCAATGCTCAGCGACACTGGCGTTGAGTAAAAACAGGTTGGAGATCGGCAAATACCCGATCAGAAACCACGCGGCACCCACGCGGCGCAAGGTCCGGCCCTGGCCCGGCCACCAGGCACCCAGGCCCAGCGCAATCAGCACGAGCAAACCGTCAAAAAGGAGCAGGTGGTAAAACCAGGCGTCCTGCGCGTTGGCCAGCCCCGGGGCGGCGAAGACCTGGCGTTCCATAAACAGGTCTTTCGGAAAAATCAGCAGACTGCCGTAATCGCCCAACGCGCGCAACATGAGCACGGGCTTGGATGGCAACTGCACGGAAAACGGGGGAGCGTGCGAGGGTGGGGGAAGGTGGCGCAATCCCAGGTAGGCCACCAACGCGACGCCGACGCACGCCACGACGATCCAGCGTGCCCGCCGCGAGGTGTCCGGGCGTCCGAAAAACAAATAGCTCAGGAACAGAAGCAGCCAGACGATGGAAATCTCCTTCGAGCAAAGCCCGAGCAACAAGGCCGCAAAAGCGCCCGCGCCAAAGACGAAGCGCGGAACCGATCCCATGAAACGCAAGGAGCGCTCGCACAGCAAGACCGCCGCCAGGCAGAAAAACATCGCCAAGGGGTCCGCCGTCCCGGAGGCGTAGGCGACCGCAGCGTTGTGCACGGGATGAACGGCCCAGACGAGCGCCACACCGAGCGCCAGGAGATTGACCTGCCGTCGGGGCCATTCGCCTCTAAGCAGGATCGGCAGAACGAGCCGTAACACCAAGCATAACAATACCGCGTTGGCCGCGTGGATCAGCAAACTCGTGAGATGGTAAGCGAAAGGATTGGTACCGGCGAACCAATAGTCTGCGATAAACGTCAGGGTCTGGGTCGGACGATAGAAATCGGACCGGTCATTGGCAAGCGTGTGACGAAACGCTTCCAGGCAGAGGACGGGACTGCGGATGATAACGGGGGTTTTAATCAAGAGAACGTCGTCCCAAAGCAATTGCCCGCTCAAGGCGGGTGCGTAAACCACGAACACCGCCGTGCATAGAAGGAGCAAGCTGCCTAGCGGCCGCGATAGCAACCTGCTCAGGCCGCCGAAACCCGCCTCGGCAGGCCGGATACGCGGGACGGTCACGGGGGAACCCGGAATAGTGGTTGCTGCGGCCGTATCGCGGGGTTGAACGGTTGGCGGAGCGGTCAGATACATATCGGAGCAGAACGGGCGACGTAGGAAGAAGAGCGAAAGGCGCAAGGAACAAAAACGCCCTTCCGGTAGGAGCCGAAAGGGCGTGCTTCGCACAAGTGAAACGCGGTACTTTGCAGTAACCGGAATCCGCGACTAAGTCCCGGTGGGCAGGTACGAACCCCAGAACGAGCCGGCGTTGTCGATCACGTCAGTGAAGTTCGTCGTCGTGGCCGCATCCACCTTCACACCGGTGTCAAAGGTGTTGATCGTGTAGTTGCCGCCGATCACGTCAGGCAAGACCTTGCCAGTGCCGGTCGCCGAGGTGTAGAGGCGCGTGCCCTTCTTGAGGAAGCCTTGGAGCATACCCGCCGTGACGCCATCGGCGCCTTTGCGGTTATTTTCGATGGCGTATTGATCAATGGACCCGTCGAGGACGCGGGCATCATTGAGGATGGCGGTGGCCTGCGAACGCTTGCGAGCGCGGAGGAAACCGGGGACGGCGATCGCCGCGAGCAGGGCGATGATGGCCACCACGATCATGATTTCGACGAGGGTGAAGCCCCCGCGATTCTTACGGATGTTTTGCAACATAATGTTTTCTAGCTTGGATGAGGTATCGTTGTATTTCGGTTTCGCGGAGGGTCGGAAGACCGTTCTCGCTTGACGGTCGTTTAAGCAACTGCGGTGCCAAGTCGGCTGCCTAATGTCTTCGGCGCAGGTGCATTTAGGCGGATAGGTCAGGTGGTTTACTCTGTGAGGCCGGGTCGGAAATGGCTGGCAAAAGATTTCTCAGATCGCCTGACGCCAACGATTGCGGCTCAACTTCCGCGCGAATGGGGCGCACCCGTTTTGTCAGGATTTGCAATAGTGCGAATACCTGGTGCACTTCTGAGAATGACAACGGGTGAAAAAATGCGGCGTAACTGGTTGCAACAGCATGGGAACTGCTTTTCAGAGTCGCGTGCAGCCCGGTGACCCTCACATTCCTCTTCCCGCCGGCCGACGATTCTCCCCGGTGCTCATCGTCTTCCTGGTGGCACTGGCCTTGCGGTTGTTCGTGCTTTGCCAGGTGGCGAACACGCCCGAGTTCGCGCCGGACCAAGGCGACATGAAGTTTTACAATGACTGGGCGCGACGCATCGCCGCCGGGACATTGACCGACCATCAGGCGTTCTACGGCCTGCCCGGTTATGCTTATTGGTTGGCCATCCTCTATAAGGTGGTCGGCTTCCAACCCTATGTCGCCGCGCTATTGCAGGTCTTCGTCGAGGCGGCGACGGCCGCGATCATTTTCAGCCTCGCCTCGCTGGCATTCGACCACAAAGCGGCGGACGAAAGCCCGCGGCGCGTCCAGACCATCGGCGCGTTGGCGGCGTTCGGTTGGATCTTCTTCGTGCCCGCGCAGGCGTATTCCAGCGTGCTGATGCCGACGTGCTATCTCGTCGCGGCGTTTTGGTTCGTGGTCTGGTGGATTCTCCGGCGGCGCGAGGCGCGGCCCGCCGCGCGTGGCTTTTTCGGGTTGGGCCTGCTGATGGGTATCGTTGCCATGATGGTGGCGAACATCCTGTTCCTGATTCCGCTCGTGCTCGCGGCGGTGTGGCTCCGGCGGGAGTGGTCGTCCGCGAGCGTCAAATTCACCGCTCGCGCCCGGGCGCTGGCCTCCGCGTCGTTGTTGGCGGGTATCCTGTTGGGTGTATCGCCGTGCGCCTATCACAACTATGTGCTCGCCGAGGAACCGGTGATGCTCTCCGCGCACAGCGGCATCAATTTCTACCTGGGCAACAATGCGGTCGCCAACGGTTACCCGAAGATTCCCAGTCCGCTGCACGCCGACCAACAGGGGATGCTGCGCGATTCCATCACCTGGGCGGAGCGCGCCGTCGGCCATCCGCTCAAGCGCGTGGAGGTTTCCGCGTTCTGGTCCGGGTTGGCCCACCAATACATTCATGATCATCCCCTGGCGTGGGTGCGGTTGCTCGGCACCAAGCTGGCCAATTTCTGGAACGTGCTCCAGTACGACGACCTCGGCGTGATCCGCTCCTTCCAGGAAGACGGCGTGCTGCTGCCCGGCATCGGGTTCGGCTTCGTCGCCATTCTCGCGCTGCCCGGGTTGGTGATCGCGTTGCTGCGCCGCGTCTCGTCCTCCTATTGGGTCATCGGGGCGGTCGGTCTGCACATGGCCTCGCTGCTGGCCGTGTTCGTCACCGAACGCTACCGCCTCGCCGCCGTGCCCGGCCTGTTGCTGCTGGCGAGCTACGGCGTGGTGGAAGTTTCGCGCGGGTTGCTGGCTCACCGCTGGAAGCTGCCCGTGATCTACGCGGCGGCGCTCGCCTTGGCCGCGCTGTTCGTGCTGCAACCCTCGACGCCGGAGTTGACCAATCACGACGACTACAATAGCGCGTTGGCGGACATGGTTCGCGGCCACCTCGACCGCGCCCACGACAAGTTGGCGCGCGTCCTCGCGGCCTTTCCCGACAACGCCGAGGCGAACTTTGCCATGGGCAACCTGTACTTGGCCAAGGGCGACCGCGACCAGGCGAAACGTTTCTATCGCTACACGCTCGATCTCGATCCCAACCACGACCGGGTCCTCAACAACCTCGGCGTCCTGGCCATCGAGGAAAAACGCTGGCCGCTGGCGGAAACTTTTCTGAGCAGTGCCCTGCGCATCGACCCCTCCGATGCCAAGACCAACTACCTGCTCGCCGAGGCCCGCCTGGGCAAACGTGACTTGAACGGCGCGCAAATGGCGCTGACCGAAGCCCTCCGTCTGCAACCCGCGCAACCCGCATTCCTGAAGCTCAACGACCAGCTCGCCACCGAACGCGCGGCCGCTACGCCTTGATCTCCGGTCCGTCTTTCTCCGAATGTCCGCCGTGCTCGAACCTCCCGTCGCCGAACCTGCCCATGCCGCGCCGCCCGCCACCCCGGGAGGGACCTTTCGTTGGCTTTTCCCCGCGCTGGTGGCCGTCGTTGCCGTCGGCGGGGTCGCGTTGCGGCTCTGCACCTGGCGGGGTTACAATCGCATGGGGTTCGACGAATCGCTTTACGTCCATTATCTCAACCAGTTGCTCCGCGTCGGGCTCGGCGGTTACCCCGACATCGTGGACAACTACCTCGTGGTTCAGGCGAAGCTGGAAGGTTCCATCCTGCCGCCGACTCGTTTTCTCTACATCTTCTTCGCCTACCTGTGGCACGGGCTTTCGGGCCGCGATGCGCTCACCTGCTTCCACGCCGTCTCGCGCCTGTTCAGCATCGGCACGCTGGCCGTGGCGGGCGGCTTCGTCTTCCGGCTCCTGCCGGACCGACGCCTCGCGTTGGCGGCGTTCGCGCTGATGGCGTTTTCTCCCATGCAGATCCACTTCTCGCAGCACGCGCTGGTGGATGGTTTCTTTCTGTTCTGGGCGCTGCTCACGCTCTGGTCCCTGTGGGAAAACCTGCGCGCGCCGGGCCGTCGCGGCTGGCTGGCGACCTACGCCGTTGCGCTCGCCGCGATGGTCGCCACCAAGGAAAACGCGTTCTTCGTCTTCATCGCCGTCCTGGCCCTGCTGGCCGTCAATCGCTGGCTGCGTTTCGGCACGGTCAGCCGCCCGCTGCTGATCCTGACCGTCGTCGGCCCGCTGGTCGGCGTGGCGCTGCTCACGAACCTTTCCGGCGGGCTGCCGACGCTCGTCAACGTGTACCGTCTGGGCGTGCCCAAGAACATGCACCTCGCCTACGCCATCGCCACGGGCGACGGCCCCTGGTTCCGGTATTGGCTGGACCTGATGACGATCAGCCCGGTGGTTTTCGTCCTGGCCGTCGGGATGATGTTCCAACTGCGGCGCGACGACCGCTCGCTCTGGTTCGGCGTGGTGTTCATCGGCGCGAGCTACGTGTTGATGGCCAACGTGAAGTACGGCATGAACCTGCGTTACGCGTCGATCTGGGACCTGCCGTTGCGGATGCTGGCGGTCTCGCAACTGGCGTTGCTCACGGCGCGCCTCGTCGGCGAGCGTTGGCGCTGGCCCGCCTTTGCGCTGCTCGTGACTGGCGTCTGCGCCATTGACCTCCAGCAGTATTACCGCCTTGCGGTCAAATATCCTCTCTACGAACTGGTGCCGGTGGATTTGTTCCGGGCGTTGAGCATTCTGAAGTAGCGGGGTACAAGGTAGGGAGGCTT
>CAHJWO010000099.1 GCA_903642295.1 PVC group bacterium
TCGCGCAACTTCCGCGTGCCCGGCGACATCAGCAGCGCGTCCTTCTGGCTGGCGGCGGCGGCGGCGCAGCCGGGCGCCCGCCTGCTGGTGAAAAAGGTGGGTCTCAACCCGACGCGCACCGGCATCCTTTCGGTGCTCTTGCGCATGGGCGCGCACGTCCACGAGGTCGTGGAGGACACCGACCAGATCGAGCCGACGGGCACCGTCGAGGTCCAGGGCGCGCGCCTGCACGGCACGACCATCGAAGGCCGCGAAATTCCCAACGTGATCGACGAAATCCCGATCCTCGCCGTCCTCGGCGCGTTGGCGACCGGGCAAATGATCATCAAAGACGCCGCCGAGTTGCGCGTCAAGGAGACGGACCGTCTCACGGCCATCGCTGCGAATTTGCGGGCGATGGGCGCGCGGGTGGAGGAATTCAACGATGGCCTGGTCATCAGTGGCGGCAAACCTTTGCGGGGCGCGCGCTTGCCCAGTTACGGCGACCATCGCATTGCCATGGCCTTTGCCGTCGCGGGACTCTTTGCGGAAGGCGAAACGGTCATCGAAGACATCGAGTGCATCGAAACCAGCTACCCCGGCTTCGCGGCTACCCTGGAGCAGATCATCACGGCCTCGACGAGCGGCGCACCCTCCATCGCGGTGATCAGCGACGCCCGGCAATTCCTTAACCCGGAGGCGGTCCTGGCGGCGAGCGCGCGCCGGGCGCGGTCGTTCCGGGATGACGAGTGAACCCATCCGGGCAGTAGCGCTTGCCCTCGCCGCCGTCAAACGTTAGGGTCGCGCCGTGTTCACCATCTATCGTCTCAACGCGGATGAACTCGACGCGAGTTTCTTGGAAAGCTTGAAGGCAGCTTTTCGTCACAAGGAAATCGAAATCGCCGTCGCGGAGACCGACGAAACCGAGTATCTCCTGCGTTCACCTGCCAACCGCGAAAAGCTGCTCCAGGCGGTCGCCGACGTGGGAGCGGGGCGCAACCTCGTGGTGCCGGATCAGACGATATTTCGATGAGGCAGGTCCACTTCCATCAGGAAGCCTTTACGCAATTCACCGTTTGGTCTTCGGGAGATTTCGCACTCTTTGAGCGTTTGACTCGCTTGATCATCGAAGCGGCCCGCAGTCCCTTCGAGGGGATTGGCAAGCCCGAACCGCTCAAGCATCAACTCACAGGTTACTGGTCGCGTCGGATCAACGCAGAACACCGGTTGATTTACAAGGCAACCCCGAGGCGATCATCGTCTTGTCCTGCCGGTACCACTATTGATGCGTCTGCTTTACAGCCGCTTCCCCACCCGGTATTCATGTCACGCGCCGACTTTCCTTCACCTCAGTTCCGTGGATAAACCCGATTCCTCTCCCGTCCTCATCGCCATCGACGGTCCCGCCGCCTCCGGCAAAAGCAGCGTGGCCCGCACCCTGGCCGCCCGCCTCGGCTACGGCTACGTCAACTCCGGCGCGTTCTACCGGGCGGTAACGTGGTTCGTCCTCGAACAAGGCGTCGATCCCAACGACAGCGCTCCCGTGGCCGACCTCCTCGAAAAAGCCAGGGTCAACTGCTGGCTCCAGGACGGTGCCTCAATCATCACCTTCGACGGGATCGACCCCGAACCCCACTTGCGCGAAAGCCGCATCAACTCCTACGTCTCCACGGTCGCCAGCATCCCGGAAATCCGCACGGGCCTGACCGGCAAGCTGCGCGACCTCGCCGCCAGCCAGAACACCGTCATGGAAGGCCGCGACATCGGCAGCGCCGTCTTCCCGCGCACGCCCTATAAATTCTACATCGACGCCTCCCCGGAGGTCCGCGCCATGCGCCGCCAGCTCCAGGAGGGTGGGGGGCCACAGCACGACCAGATTCTTGCGCGCGACTATACGGACTCCACCCGGCGCACCTCGCCGCTGGTCATCGCGGAGGACGCCCACGTCATCGACAGCAGCCGCCTGACCATCGACGGCGTGGTGGGCGAAATCATCGGTCGCCTCAAGCTCAAGGGACTCGCGGTTGGAGGATGAAGATTGCAGGCTGAAGGTTGAAACCGGAGCGAATTTATCCATGCGCTGTTTGTCTTTTCCGCCTTCCTCCTACATCCTTCATCCTTTTCCTTGATGAACCCGACGTACTGGTTTTTTCTTCGCTTCGCGGAACTGGTGGCGCGTTCCTGCTTCTCGCTGGAGGTCATTGGACGCGAAAATATCCCGCTCACGGGCGGCAACCTGCTGGCGATGAATCACCAGAGTTACCTGGACCCGCCCGTGGTCGCGCTGGCCTCTGATCCGCGCCCGATTCATTTTCTCGCCCGCAAAACGCTCATGGAATGGCCGATTCTCGGCTCCTGCTTCCCGCGTCTCAATGTCATTCCCATCGACCAGGAGCGGCCCGACGCGAGTGCCTTGAAGAGCGTGATTCGCCTCGTCCGGGCGGGCGAATCGACCATCGTTTTCCCCGAAGGCGCGCGCACCTTGGACGGCCATTTTCAGGTGGCGCAACCGGGTATCGGCCTCATCATCGCCAAGACCCTCGCGCCGGTGGTGCCAATGCGGGTTTTCGGCGCGTTTGCCGCCATGCCACGCGGACGCCAGGACATCCGCCTGAGCCCCATCACGGTCAAAATCGGCAAGCCGGTCGTGTTCACGGCCGCCGACGTGGCGGAGGACCAGGGCGAAGGCCGCGTCCTCTATCAAAAGCTGAGCGAACGCGTCATGTCCGCCATCGCCGCCATCGAGCCTCCGCCGCGACATCCCGCCGGCATCTGAGCCCCGCTCGCTTTCGGCGGGGAGGGGTGTGACCCGCCGCGCGAACACTTCCGCGCAAAATCCCGCCGGGCGGGTCCTATGGCCCCGCCGGGCTGCTGACGATCTGCACTGTCCCCTTGATCGGAGTTCCCGTGCTGTAACCATCCCCCGCGGTCAGTTTGATCACGACGGTGGTCGCGGCAGACACCGTGGCGCCCGGCACGGGAATCACCTTGATGGCCACGCTGCTCTTGCCCGGCTGGATCGTCACCGAACCGATCAGGCCGAGCGCCTTGCCCTTGCTGATCAGATTATAATCCGTGTGCAGGATCGCCGTGCTCTTGGGCCGCACCTTGTAATTGACCGTCAGCGCCGTGCTGTTGTCGCCATTTGCCCGCACGACCTTGAACTTGCCCTCGGTCGAATCCGCCTTGGACGCCAACGGCGCGGCGGCGGTGATCGTCACGGTTGACTTCGTCGGGGTTACGGGCACGGCGGCCACCACCAGCGAAACCGGCGTCGTGCCGCTCAGCCCGTTCGCGGTCACCGTGACAGGACCCGTCACCGCCCCGTCGGGCACCACGGCCTGCACCACCGTCTTGGAAAGCACCGCAAAGCTGCCGGACGCGACCAGCGTGCCACCCGCACCCACGAACGAAACCGCCGTGGCGCCGACAAAATTATCCCCCTTGATCAGGATCGTATCGCCCACCGACGCGTTGCTTTGCAGCAAAAATTTGGCTCTGGGAATGGGGGCCGGAAGCCCGGCGTCGAGGCGGAAAACCGTGCCCGCCTCGCTGTTCTTTCCGGCGGTGGTCCCGTACAGTTTGCCGTCGCTCGCCTGGGTGAGCCCGGCCACCGGCGCCGAGCCGTCCGTGCCGTCGGTGAAGCTGTAGATCACGTCGTAACCGCCCGTCGGGGTGACGCGGTAAATCGTGCCGTCGCCGTTCAGTCCACCCCCGGAGGTAGTGCCGTAGAAGTTGCCGTCGCTGGCCTGGACGAGATTGCCCAGCGCGTTGCTCCCGTCGAGCACGGCGGGAATGAAGCTGTAGAGCGAGGTGAGCGAGAACGTGGTGTTCAGGTAGGCGATGCGAAAAATGGCTCCGCCGCCGTACGTGCCGCCCGTGTTGCAGACGCCGTAAAATAACCCGTCGATTCCCTGCACGACGCCCCGCAGCGGGCGGCCTCCGTCGGCCCCGCCCGTGAAGCTGTAGAGCGTGGTGTAAACCCCGGCGGGCGTCACCTGAAAGAAGGTCCCCAGGCTATACGTGCCGCCCTGTTCGGTGGTGCCGTAGAAGTTGCCGTCGGTCGCCTGGATCAGGTCGCTCTGTGGATAGTACCCCGCGAGACCCCCGGTAATCCCGGCCAGGGTCGTCAATGTCCCGGCGGCGAGACCCGAGTGGAACACCGTGCCGTAGTTGTTCGCGCCACCGTAGCGCGCCGTGCCGTACAGCAAGCCATCCACGCCTTCCGTGAGCGTCCCCACCGGGTTGCCGCCGGGATCGGTGTTGTCGAATTGCGCGAGGATGTTGATCTTGCCGGTGCTCGGCACCATTTGATAAAGCGTGCCGTAGCCGTTGCTTCCGCCCGCATTCGTGGTGCCGTAAAAGTTCCCGTCGCGCGCCTGCACGATGCCGCCCTCCGGCGTGGAGCCTTTGTCGGTGCCGGTGAAAACGTTGAGTGTGTCGAAACTCCCCCCGCCCAGGCCCAGGCTGAAGATCGTGCCCAAATCGGCCCGTCCGCCGGTGCTATTGACGCCGTAGAGCCTGCCGTCGGCCCCCTGCACGAGGGGCGGATAGGTGACATTCCCCTCGCTGGCGGCGGTGAACGTATGGATCGTGGTCACGGTGAGCGCCGTGGCATCGCCCCCGGAGGAAAGCAGCGCGGCGGCGGCAATAAAGCCCGAGACAAAACAGCGGCGGAGGAGGGGAGGAATCACAACGAGGAAGGTAAAAAGTCGGTCGGGGAAGAAAGAGATGTCGAAAAAGACGAGCAAATCCTGCGCCCGGCAGCCTCGTAATTTTACCCTCTAAACACACTTCCGGCAAATGGTTTGCCTGACTCACCGCCGACCAGAAATCGACCGGCAACCATCGTTGCAAGTAGCTCCCAAGGGAAAGGTTACCGATTGGACCTTCCCCCCGTTCGCGTCGGTCCGCCGCCTGATCGGACAAATCTCGACTTTTGCCCCACCCCGTTTTTCCGTGGCGGAACGCCGTTGCGCCCGAGCCGTTTTCCGGCATAAAGTCTTCCTCCGACGCCTGGCGTGCCCGATTCTCCTTGAATCTTGACTCCTTGAACCTTCCTTGAATTCTTGGTTTCTTGCCTCTTGGTTCCTTCCCTTGGCCATGCTGTCCGCCGATCTCCTGCCTGCCGATCCCCGCCCCGCCGACGCTCCCGGCAGCGCGGCTTTCTTCGGCGGACGCTGGGCTCTCATTCTCGCCACCGCCCTGGTGATCCTCTTTTCCGGCACGGTCGCCGTCCGCGGCCTGCTTTCCGCTTCCCCGGCCAAAATGGAGTCCATCGTCCAGCAGCCGGTCACCGCCGAGGTTTCCGCCGCGGCGGGCAGCCAGCGCGCGGAAGTGACCGCCCCCGATCCCGGAGACAACCCACCCTGACATGAAAATCGCCCGCGCCCTGATCAGCCTTTCCGACAAAACCGGCCTGTTGCCCTTCGCCCGCGCCCTGGTGGAGGAATTCAAGGTCGAAATCCTCTCCACCGGCGGCACGGCCAAATCTCTGCGCGAAGCCGGCATCCCCGTCACCGAGGTCGCCGATTACACCGGTTTTCCCGAAATCTTCACGGGCCGCGTCAAGACCCTGCATCCGCGCGTCCACGGCGGCCTGCTCCACTTGCGCGATGACCCCGAACACCAGCGTCAGGCGCGGGAAAACGACATCCAGGCCATCGACCTGCTGGTGGTCAACCTCTATCCCTTCCGCGAAACCGTCGCCAAACCCGGCGTCACCCTGGAGGAGGCCATCGAGAACATCGACATCGGCGGTCCGGCCATGCTGCGCAGCGCCGCCAAGAATCACCGCAGCGTCACCGTGGTCACCGATCCCACCGACTACGCCACGGTCCTCGCCGCCATGCGCGCCAACGCGGGCGACACCACGCTCAAACTCCGCGAACACCTCGCGGTGAAAACGTTCCTCTGCACCAGCAGCTACGACGGGGCCATCGCCGACTACCTCAACCGCGAACAGCAAACCGGCGCGTCCTACGACCTCTCCCTGCCGCTCGTCACCCGCCTGCGCTACGGCGAAAACGCCCACCAGGAAGCCTCGCTCTACGGCAATTTCGAGGACTACTTCCAGAAGCTCCACGGCAAGGAACTCAGCTTCAACAACATCCTGGACATCTCCGCCGCCGCGCAGCTCATCGGCGAGTTCGAGGACGCCACGGTCGCCATCCTCAAGCACACGAATCCCTGCGGCGTCGGCAGCGACCCGAATTTGCGCGAGGCCTGGGACAAGGCCTTCGCCACGGACAAACAGGCACCCTTCGGCGGCATCATCATCTGCAACCGTCCCCTCACCGAAGCCCTCGCCCGCGACGTGAGCGAAATCTTCAGCGAGGTCATCATCGCACCCGACTTCGAGCCCGACGCCCGCGCCCTGCTCCAGCGCAAGAAAAACCTGCGTTTAATCCGTCAGCTTCGACCCGCTTCCGAGGGGGCGGCCCAACATGACATTCGTTCGGTCGTGGGTGGAATTCTCGTGCAAGACCGCGACGCCAGCCTCCTCGGGCCGGACGGATACAAGGTCGTCACCAGGCGTCAGCCCACCGAGGCCGAACTGCGCGCCCTGCTGTTCGGCTGGCGGGTGGTCAAGCACATCAAGAGCAACGCCATCGTTTTCACGAGCGCCGACCGCACGCTGGGCGTCGGCGCGGGCCAAATGTCGCGCGTGGACAGCGCGCGCATTGCCGTCTGGAAGGCCAGGGACGCCAGCCTCGGTCTCCAGGGCAGCATCGTGGCGAGCGATGCCTTCTTTCCGTTTCCCGATGGTCTCCTCGCCGCTGCCGATGCGGGGGCCACCGCCGCCATCCAGCCGGGCGGCAGCGTGCGCGACGAGGCCGTCATCGCCGCCGCCGACGAGCGCAACATGGCGATGATCTTTACCGGCCTGCGGCACTTCCGGCATTGATTCCGTCCGGAAAACTCTCTAGGTCTCTGGACATGAAAAATACTCTGGCCGGTTTGATCGCCGCGTTCGGCTTGTGCTGTGCCCTGCCCTCGGCTTCGGGCCAGACGGCGGAATCCACTCCGGCACCGCAAGGAGAGCGTCAACCCGACGCGGGCGGCAGACGAGCCCGGGAGTTCCAGGGCGATGACCTCTCGCAGGTGCTCCGTCTGCTCGCCCGCCAGGCAAAAATCAACCTGGTGGTCGGGGAAGCGGTCAAGGGAAACGTGACGATGCGGTTGGAGAATGCGACCGCGCTGGACGCCGTTGAAACGCTGGTCCACCAGTACCATCTGTCCATGACCAAGGATGACAAAGGCATCTACTACGTCAATCCGCCGGAAGCGCCCGACGCCGCCCTCGATCTCATGGCCAAGCCGCAAACGGCGGACCGGGTGGCCGCGTACATCCACAACCTTTACAATTCCCTGATCAAGGAAGGGTTCACGAAGGAGGAATCCCTGCAAATCGTCGCGTCGATTGATCCAGGCACTGTGATCAGCGCCTTCGGCCAGAAGCCGGACGCGCCGCCCGCGAAATGAGCCTCACCCTCGGCGTCAATATCGACCACGTTGCCACGCTCCGGCAGGCGCGCTACGCCCGTACGCCCGACGCCCACAACGTCGAGCCCGACCTCGTTGCCGCCGCCGCCATCTGCGAACGCGCCGGGGCAAAATCCATCACCGTCCACCTCCGCGCTGACCGCCGCCACCTCCAGGACCACGATCTGTCTCGGCTCCGGGCCAGCGTCCGCAGCAAGCTCAACCTGGAACTCGGCAACACGCCGGAGATTCTCGCCATCGCGCTGCGAACGAAACCCGAAGACGTGTGCCTGGTCCCGGAAAACCGCGAGGAAATCACGACCGAAGGCGGCCTCGATGTCCACGGTCGGCGCACCGAACTCGCGCCGACGATCTCCGCCCTCAAAGCGGTTGGCGCTCGCGTCAGCCTCTTTATCGACCCGGACGAGGCGCAGGTCCGGGCCGCCGCTGAACTCGGTGCGCCCGTCATCGAACTCCACACCGGCGCGTTTGCCAACGCCACCGGTGAAGCCGCCGCCGCCGAGCTTCGCCGCCTCCGCGCCGCCGCCGAACTTGCCGCCACCTTGGGCTTGCAGGTCAACGCCGGACACGGCCTGAGCTACCAGAATCTCCCCGATTTCCTCGAGCAGGTCCCGCACCTGCGCGAACTCAACGTCGGCCATTCCATCGTCAGTCGCGCGGTGTTCGTCGGCCTCGAACGCGCCGTCACCGAAATGCTCAAGCTGATGGAGCCGTATAGAGGTTGAGCTGCCCTTTGTTTTCGGGTGCGTCACAGCGGGTTACAGAGCGAAAAGACTGTCAGCGTCGGGTGCCGATCCGATGCCCCGGATGGGTATTAGAGCCCATCCCGATTGGATAAGCCTTGCGCTGAATCCTTCCCTAAAGTCTGTCATCCTGAGCGAGTGGAACGAGCCGAAGGACCTTCCACCGTCGAGGGCACCTCAGGCTGACCCAAGGACGATGATCCTGAGGCTGATTCAAACGGGATGCGCTCTAAACGTCTGCCGGGCACCGTGGCCGCCTGCCGGGCACCCGCTTGGACGCGCCCTTTATACGCCCCTGGACAGGAACCGGCCTGCTGACCGACCCGCCCGCGTGCCGGTCGCAAAGCACCCCTGCAACAGATACCCGCCCGTGGGTGCCTCCCAATCGACCATTTCGCCCGCGACGAACAGCCCCGGACAGCTCGTTACGCCTAATTGCTCGTCCAGCGCTTCCCACCTCACGCCGCCCGCCGAGGAAATGGCTTCCTCCACCGGGCGCGGTCCCTTCAATGTCACCGGAAACCGCTTCACCCGATCCACCAATTCTTGCCAGGATTGTTCGCCGTCCGGGCGGTGGAACCGCAGCAGTGCTCCCGCCGCCGATGACAATTTCCAACTCTCCATCGCCTTGGCCAACACTCGTTCCACCGTGGCTCCCGGCTTGAGGCCAAGCCACAATTGCGCCCCCAACCGTTCCTTCGTAACGCTTGGTTTCAGGTCAATCCACAACTGCGGCGGGTTGGACGCCCGCAACTCCGGCCCGAGCTGATACAGCGCGCCTCCTTCCAATCCGTAGCGCGTCACGAGCAATTCTCCCGCGATGGTCCGCCCACCCGCCGTCACCGCGATGTTCTTGATTGGCAGCCCTTCGGCGGCCTGCAAAAATTCCGGGCTCCAGTCCACTTCAAACCCGCAGTTGGCTGCGTGCCACGGGGCGACCGGCACGCCGAGCGTACAGACAAACTCCGTCCATTTGCCGTCCGACCCTGTGCTGGGCCACGACGCGCCTCCCAAGGCGAGCACCACGGCCCGGAACACCGGCGTCTGCACCTTTTTGTTCCGGGTATCTTGCAACCGCAGCTCCCAGCCGCCCTCTGTCAACGTCGCGCCTTCCAGCCGTTGGTTGACGTGAAAATCCACCCCCAGCGCCCGCAACCTGGCTACCCATCTTCGTAGCAGCACCGCCGCCTGCTGTCCGGCTGGGAACACCCGCCCGCTGGTGCCCACGTACGTTTCCACCCCTAACTTCTTCGCCCACGCTCGCAACTCCGCCGGACCGAACTCCGCCAGCAAACGGTCCCACCGCCCGCGTTCCTTTTCCCCATACCGGGCCGCGAACCGTTCCAATGCTTCCGAATGCGTCAGGTTCAGCCCGCCCTTGCCCGCCACGAGAAATTTCCTCCCGACCGACGCCTTTCCCTCGTACAAAACCACGCGGCAGCCACCCTCCGCCAGCGTCTCTGCCGCGCGCAGCCCCGCCGGCCCGCCCCCCACCACGGCAACCTCCGCCTTCCGCTCAACGGGAAGCGACGGGTCGGAAGCAATCGGCAGATCCATGCAATTGAATGCACCTTCCCTCAACTCTCGCCCTTTGCCGCCTCAAAAAACCTGCCACTCTAAAATGCTCGGGCGACCGCTCCGGTCGCCGCCACCGGGCGCTCCCTTCCTCCTTGCACCCGCTCCTTTCCGGTGATAAAGCGACCGCTCAGGTTGCTGGCAAGGGCACCCGACGGTCCGTTCGCCAGCCGCGCCGCCCGAACCGCCGCTTCCTCCTGCCCCACTCAATTTTCCCCCCGATTCCTTACCGCCGACCCCGCCTCCCGTTGCGAAAATAGACGCAGGTGCGGTCAGGTGAATCCAACCCTTCCCGTCGTTACGTAAACCGGTTCCCTCTATGTCAATCAAAGTCTGGCCAGGCGTTCCTTATCCTCTCGGTGCCACGTGGACCAAACACGGCGTCAACTTCGCGGTGTTCAGTGAAAACGCCACGGGCGTTGATGTTTGCCTCTTTGACAGCCCCGAATCCGAGGCCGAAAGCGTCCGGGTGCGCCTGACCGAGTACACCGATCAGGTCTGGCACGCCTTCCTGCCGGAGGTCCTCCCCGGCCAGTGCTACGGCTTCCGCGTTTACGGTCCTTATGCGCCGGAAAAGGGCCTGCGCTTCAACGCCTCCAAGCTCCTGCTCGACCCGTATTCCAAAGCGATCAGCGGCGACATCGAATGGGGCACGGAGATGTACGGTTACGAGATGGACGGCAGCGGCGACGGCCACCGCGACTACCGCGACGACGCCTGGGGAATGCCCAAGAGCATCGTCATCGACCCGGCCTTCGATTGGGGCAATGACAAGCTCCCCGGTACGCCGCTGCACAAGTCCATCATCTACGAGGCGCACGTCAAGGGTTTCAGCAAGCTCAATCCCGCCGTTCCCGAAAACCTGCGCGGCACCTACGCCGGGCTGGGCAGCGAGCCGTCCATCAAGTACCTCACGGACCTGGGCATCACGGCCATCGAACTGCTCCCCGTCCACCAACACGCCGAAGACCAGCACCTCACCGAGAAAAGCCTCAAGAACTACTGGGGTTACAACACGCTCAGCTACTTCGCACCGCACCACAGCTACGCGGCGGCCAAGCCCGGCACGGAGTCCGTCAACGAGTTCAAGCAGATGGTCAAGAATCTGCACGCCGCCGGCATCGAGGTCATTATCGACGTGGTGTACAATCACACCGCCGAAGGCAACCACCTCGGGCCGACGCTCTGCTTCAAGGGCATCGACAACCCGACCTACTACCGCCTGATGCCCGACGATCAGCGGTATTACATGGACTTCACGGGCTGCGGCAACTCGCTCAACGTGCTGCATCCGACCGTTTTGCGCATGATCGTCGATTCCCTGCGCTACTGGGTGACCGAGATGCACGTGGACGGCTTCCGTTTCGATCTCGCGGCGACGCTGGTGCGCGGCGAGAACGACATCAACAAATATTCGTCCTTCCTGGCGATCATCCATCAGGACCCGATTCTGAGTCAGGTCAAGCTCATCGCCGAGCCGTGGGACATCGGCATGGGCGGCTACCTCGTGGGTAACTTCCCCGTCCTCTGGACGGAATGGAACGGCCGTTACCGCGACACCGTGCGCAAATACTGGAAGGGCGACGACGCGCAGGTGGGCGAACTTGCCAACCGACTCAGCGGCAGTTCCGACCTCTATCAGACCAACGGCAAGCGCCCCTACGCGAGCATCAATTTCATCACCAGCCACGACGGCTTCAGCCTCAACGATCTCGTCAGCTACAACGACAAGCACAACGAGGCCAACGGGGAGGACAACAACGACGGCGACAACAGCAACCACTCCTGGAACTGCGGGGCGGAAGGTCCTACGGAAGACGAAGCCATCATCAGCCTGCGCCATCGTCAGCGGCGGAACTTTCTCGCCACGATGCTCCTGAGCCAGGGTGTCCCCATGCTCCTCGGCGGCGACGAATATGGCCGCACCCAGTACGGCAACAACAACGCCTATTGCCAGGACGACGAGATCTCGTGGCTCGGTTGGGAACGCGACAAACCCGCCCAGCAACTGCTCTCCTACACGCAGAATCTCATCAAGCTGCGCAACGATCACCCGGTCTTCCGGCGTCCGAAATTCTTCCAGGGCCGCAAGATTCGCGGCAGCGATGTGAAGGACATCATGTGGTTCAACCCGGGCGGCACCGAGATGAACGACGACGAGTGGCAGTCCAGCTTCGTGAAGTGTCTCGGCATGTTGCTCAGCGGCAAGACGATGGACGTGCGCAGCGAGCAGGGCGAGCCCATCGTGGACGATACGTTCCTGATCCTCTTCAACGCCAACCACGAATCGCAGCGTTTCACGTTGCCCGGTCGGGTGGACGTGCATTGGGATATGCTTGTGGACACCGTGGAGGACCTCGGTTTTGTGGAACCGGTGCGCAACTATCAGGCGGGTCAGGCGCTCAAACTGGCGGAGCGTTCCCTCTGCGTCCTGCGTCTCGCCGTGGGCGAGGAAAGCTCCGTGACCAGCAGGTAGGGACGGCTGTCCCAGCCGTCCGTATTGGGCCGCAGGCCCCTCCACAGTGGACCGCTCCGGTGGTACCCGGCGACGCTCCCCGCGTTGCCGGTTCCCCGGCCCCGCACCCCTCCCATCCGCCCCAAAATCCCGCCACGAACCGTTGCAATCGCCCTCCGCATTTTCTGCGAATCCGTGCTTGCCACCCGGCGCGCATCCGGTCAACTGTCCCGCGTCGTTGTTATCGTTCTATGAGCGTTCCCGTACCCCGCCCCGGCGCCACCGTCATTCCCGGCCAGGGCGTGCACTACCGCGTCTGGGCACCGGAAAAACAAGGCGCTGAAGTCGTCCTCTTCTCCGCCGACGGCGCGCCCCTCCGCACTCTGCCTCTGCACGCCACCCCCGACGGCTTTTTCCACGCTGACGATCCCCTGGGCCAGCCCCTCGATCTCTACAAATTCCGCCTCGATGGCGACGAGGGCCAAACCTTCCCGGACCCTGCCTCGCGCTTCCAGCCGCAGGGCGTCCATGGCCCCTCGCAGGTCCGCGCGCAAAACGCTTTCACCTGGCTGCACAACGAGGGCCGCCACTCCGTCAAGCTCGCCGACCTCGTCATCTACGAACTTCACGTCGGCACCTTCACGCCCGAAGGCACCTTCCGCGCGGCCATCGGCAAGCTCGACGTCCTCCGCGAACTCGGTGTCACGGCCATCGAACTCATGCCCCTCGCAGATTTCCCGGGCCGCTGGAACTGGGGTTACGACGGCGTGTTCCTCTACGCGCCCTCCCGCGCCTACGGCGACCCCGACGACCTCCGTGCCCTCGTGGACGCCGCCCACGCGCGCCGGATGAGCGTCATCCTCGACGCCGTGTACAACCATCTCGGCCCCGATGGTGCCTACCTCGGCGCGTACACGAAAAACTACTTCAATCCCGCGCACAAGACCCCCTGGGGCGACGCCCTCAATTTTGACGGCAAGCTCAACGGTCCCGTGCGCGAATACTTCCTGGGCAACACGATCTACTGGATGGAAGAGTTTCACATCGACGGCTTCCGCCTCGACGCCGTCCACGCCATCGTGGACGACACCGAGCGCCACATGCTCGCCGACATCGCCGCCGCCGTCCACGCCCGCGGCGGCTTCGTCTTCGCCGAGGACGACCGCAACGCCGCCTTCCTCGCCGAACCGCAGGAAAGCGGCGGCACGGGCCTCGACGGCCTCTGGGCGGACGACTTCCACCACACCGTCCGCGTCGCGCTCACCGGCGAGCGCGAATCCTACCTGCGTAACTTCTCGGGCACCGCCGAGGAACTCGCCGAAACGCTGACCCACGGCTGGTACTATCGCGGGCAAGTCTCCGGCAGCCACGGCAAGGCGCGCGGCACGCCCTCTGACCACCTCCCGCCGTCCGCCTTCTGCTACTGTATTTCCAACCACGATCAGGTCGGCAACCGCGCCCTCGGCGAGCGCCTCAGCGCCTCGTGCAGCCGCGAGGCCTACCGCGCCGCCAGCGCGCTTCTCTGCCTCGTCCCCTACACGCCGCTGATTTTTCAGGGCCAGGAATGGGCCGCCTCCACCCCCTTCCTCTACTTCACGGACCATAACGAGGAACTTGGCCGCCTGGTCACCGCCGGCCGCCGCAAGGAGTTCGCTGGTTTCGCGGCGTTCGCCGACCCGGCAAGCATCAGCCGCATCCCCGACCCGCAGGCGCAATCGACGTTCAACGCCTCCAAACTCCGCTGGGACGAAATGAGCCAGGGTATCCACGCGCAAACCCGCGCTCTCTATAAAGCCGCCCTCCGCCTGCGCCGCGAGGAACCCGCCCTGCGCCGTCGCGCTCGCGGCGATTGGCAGGCCGTCGCGCTCGGCGGTGGGACCGTTACCCTCGTTTACACCGAACCCGACGCCGGAGAAATGTGCATGGTCGTCTGCAACCTCACGAACGGCGGCAACGCCTCGATGGGGGTCGACGAAGGCCCGAAGTTCCAACTGATCTTCTCCAGCAACGAACCGGCCTTCGGCGGCGACGGCAAAACCGCTTTC
>CAHJWO010000100.1 GCA_903642295.1 PVC group bacterium
ACGAATGGGCACCCAAAGACGTGTTCGAGCAAGCCATCACCTGGATCGAACAGAAAAGCGGAATTTAACACCCTTTCCGTGTCAGAGCGTGCTGCCCTCGAAAACTCTGTCATCCTGAGAGGGTTCCACGACCACAAGGACCTCGCCGGAGTACCCGTCCGCCCCCGTCACCGATGCGACCCAAATTCCCGTTCCCTTTCTCCTTCCAGATGCACCTGCCTCGCCGACTCCTTCCCTGGACGCTTCTCTGCCTCCTCACCGCCGTGCTCCCTTCGCGCCTGACCGCCATGAGTCTGGCCGGTCGGCAGAACCGGCGCGAATTTATGGAATCGGTCAAGCAGGCGTTCCTCCAGGAAGACTACGCCACCCTGGAGGCCACCGCCGCCGATCTCCGCGCCCGCAAGGATCGCTTTCCCGATGGAGTCTGGACCCTCCCGGCCTTCTACGATGCCCTCGAACTCGGTGCCATGCCGCAACCCGTCGCCACCACCTTCGAGGAACGCCTCTTCAGGTGGAAAGCGTCTCAACCCCGTTCCGTCGCCGCCCGGATCGTCGAAGCCAACGCCATCCAGAGCAGCGCCTGGACCCACCAGGGTGCGCTCAACTCGCTCCTTTCACCCCGTGCGCTGCTCGACGAAGCCGAGCATTTCGAGCCAACGCCCCCTGCCGACTGGTTTAGCGCGATGGTGCGCCTGGCTCTTCGGCAGGCTTGGGACCGCGCGGATTTCGACCGCCTGTTCGACCGGGCGGTCGCCGCCGAGCCGGATTACCTCTCCTATTACTTCAACCGGGCCAATTACCTGTTTAGCTACGGCCAACCCGGCGAATGGGAGGCCTTCGCGCTCGACGCCGGACGCAAGAACATCTCCGGCGAAGGCATGGGCATTTACAGCCGCATCGCCTGGAGCCTCGCGGATGGCCGCACCGACAATTTTCTCGCCCAATACACCGCCATCCAGTGGCCGCTCATGCGCGACGGCTTCCGCGAATTGGACCGTCTCTGGCCCAATTCCGACTGGAACCTCAACAACTTCTGCCGGTTCGCCTGTCTCGCCGGTGACCGCGAAACCGCCCACGAACTTTTCGCCCGCATCGGCGACCGCTGGACCACCAACTGGCTCAGTCACAAAGCGTTTCAGGACTGGGCCGCCTGGGCCGACGCCCGCGAGGACCGCTCCCATCCCCCCACGTGGCGATTCGTCCTCGACGACGACGACCAACCGCTCGCGTGGACGATCCGTTTCGCTCCCGACGGCGGCAGCCTGTACGCCGGTTACGACCACGCCCGCGTCGTGCGTTGGAACCTCACCACCGGCGCGGTCCAATGGCGCGGCGACCTCGGCGCGGACGGCAGCATCGACGGCCTCGACATTTCCCCGGACGCTCACTGGCTGGCTGCTGGCACCGGCTCGCGCAACCGCCAGCCCAACGTCAGTGGCGCGGTCGGCATCTGGGACCTTCATGCCCAACCCCCCACCAGGGCACCCGCCCACCGCCTCGAAGACCTCGATTCCGGCGTCCACGGCCTCAAATTCTCGCCGGATGGCCGGACCCTCGCTGCCGCCGGTTACAATCAGGTCGTCAACGTCTTCGGCGAACTGCGGCTCTGGTCGGTGCCCGAGTGGAAAGAACTCCGCCACGTCTCCGACTTACCCATCTCGGTGCTGGGTTTATCGTTCGTCGGCGCACAGGGCCAGCGTCTCGCCTTCACCTCGGCGGCCGCGTTCAACGTGGTCGAAACCGCCACTTGGGCACACGTTTTCTGGCCGGACCACGCCTTGCATCCGAGTTCGGTGCGCGCCCTCTCGGTTTCGCCGGACGGCCAGACGCTCGCCTGTGCCACGGCGGACGGCTACGAGGACCGCGACCGCCCCGGCGAGGTCACGTTTTGGAGCACGACTGATTGGTCGCGCCGCGAAACCCCGCACATCCGGGACGCCGGTGGAGTGGGTAGTCTGGCTTATTCGCCGAACGGCCGATGGCTGCTCACCGGCACCTACGACGGTTTCCTGCGGGTCTGGGACACCGCCACCGGAAAGGTCGCCGCCGCGTTTCCACCCGACCCCAAGGCTGGCAAAATCAACGCGGTCGCTTTCGCCCCCGACAATGGGCGCGTGGCCTGCGTCCGCGACGACGGTGCGATCAGCGTTTACCCATTTGCCGCTCCCGCGACGCCGCCACCGAAGTAATCACTTTCTGCCACGCTGCCCCCAAAACACTTCTGTCATCCTGAGCGGGTATCACGAGCCGAAGGACCTTCCAACATCGTGGTCCAGCCCACGCCGTCACAGGCTGGACACTAAGTATGTACGAGAAGGTTTCCAGGTGGATGGCGATCTCCGAGCGCCATGTGTTCCCTGCGGCGCAGCCGCCATTCTTCCAAGCCTTTTCGACCGCTGCGCGGTCCCGAAAACCTGGCGCTCGGAGCTCACCATCCACCGGGATTCTATTTCGCAGATGCTTAGGGCCCATCCCGATTGGATAAGCCTTGCACTGAATCCTCCCCCAAAGTCTGTCATCCTGAGCGAATGGAACGAGCCGAAGGACCTTCCACCGTCGAGGGCACCTCAGGCTAACCCAAGGACGATGACCCTGAGGCTTAATTAATCGGGATGCGTTCTAGACCTCCGGCAAAAGTCCGCAGATTTCGCAGATTTTCGCCGATGACCAGCCTAGAGACCGCTCGGGTGGTCTTTTCGTCCCCACCATCTGCGGAAATCTGCGAAATCTGCGGACGATTTCCGATTTTGCCGGACGTTTACTGATCACTCCCCTTACGAAAGAGGTCCCATACACCGGCCTCCCTGATCGCGTTTCTGCCCGCCCGTCCCCGCCGACGCTCACGACGCATGGAAAAGCGCGGGCTCCAGGTACCGCTCGAAATTCAGGTTGGCGCATTTCGGTGGCGGCACCGCCCAGGTGTCCAGCTTGGCCTCCCCGTACCCCAACCGGTGCCGCCAGAATCGCAACGCTCGTGGATTGTTCGTCGCCACCGCCACCACAAACCGATTTGCGCCGCGGGCCGCGGCCCAGCGCGCAAACGCCCGGTGAATCTCCGTGCCCAGATTTCGGCCGCGCACGGCGGGTTCCAGCAGTAACAGGGTGAGGTACCAGGTTCCCGGCCCCGATGGCGGATGCAAAAAATACAGGATGCCGACCAGCGGGTCTCCCGCCTCGCCATTCGCCCCGCGCCGTTCGTGGATTCCCATCACAAAGCTGCGTTCCGCCGGGACCCGCGTGGGCCGCAACATCTGGAAAAATACGGGTGCCGCCGCTGCCTTGGAGACGGGGTAGCCCGTCGCAAGCCGCAGGTAATCGACACACCGTTTTCCCAGTCCTGCGAGGGCGGTGCGGTCCTGGGTGAAGCAAACTTGTCGCGCGTAGTGGAAAGACGAAATCTCGAAGGAGAGCCGGTTGGCAGGTCCCATAAAGTGGCGAAATTCAGAGGCATTTTCTTCAGTCACACGGGATTTGAGTCCTGACTCAAGCTTCGCACTCTCGACCCGATTTTTAGCGGAATATGTAATGTATAGCGCTACATATTTTCAATGAAAATCTAGCGTTACGATGAATTCCTTCGCTTCCTTGGACGTGGACAAGGCACTCATTCCTGTGGACGATGCCCGCACATTTTTCTTATCGCGCCGCCTCCCGCCCGCGCTATGCTCCCCCGGGGCAAGGGCATACCATCATGAACGCGGAACAAACCCGGCTGGAGGAAAACCGTCAAAAACAGGCCCATTGGGAACGCTGGGGCCCCTACCTGAGCGAACGCCAGTGGGGCACGGTCCGCGAGGACTACAGCGCCACCGGCGAGGCCTGGGATTACTTCCCGCACGACCACGCCCGCTCGCGCGCCTACCGCTGGGGCGAGGACGGTATTCTCGGCCTCTCCGACAACCACCAGCGCCTCTGTTTCTCGCTTGCGCTCTGGAACGGGCAGGACCCCATCCTCAAGGAACGCATTTTCGGCCTCACCGGCAGCGAGGGCAACCACGGCGAGGACGCGAAGGAATACTACTTCTATCTCGATTCCACGCCCACCCATTCCTATCTCAAGGGCCTCTACAAATACCCCCAGGCCGCCTTCCCCTACTCCGACCTCATCGAAACCAACCGCCGCCGGGGCCGCGACGAACTCGAATACGAACTCCTCGACACCGGCATTTTCAACGAGGACCGCTACTTCGACGTGTTCGTCGAGTACGCCAAGGCCGGCCCCGAGGACATCCTCATCCGCGTCAGCGCGACCAATCGCGGTCCCGACCCCGCCCCGCTTCACCTCCTGCCCACCCTCTGGTTCCGCAACACCTGGGATTTCGATCCGAAAAGCGGTCACCCCACGATCTCCCTCGCCTCCACCGACGAGGCCGTCTGCCTGCGCGCCGAGCACGCCTCCCTGGGCGAAACCCTCCTTTTCGCCTGGAAGACCGATGCCCTCTTCACGGACAACGAAACCAATTTCCAGCGCCTCTTCAACGCGCCCAATCCTACCGCGTTCCAGAAAGACGGCATCGAGCGCCACGTCATCCACGGCGAACCCGGCGCCGTCAATCCTGCCCACACCGGCACCAAGGCTGCCCTCCACTACCGGCGCACCCTCGCGCCCGGTGAGACGTGGACGGTCGAACTGCGCCTGCTTTCCGCCGCCGCCTACCCCGCCGAGGGGGCGTCCGTCTCCGGCGCAAAATTCAACGCCGTCTTCGACGCCCGCCGCGCCGAGGCCGACGAATTCTACACCGCCCTCTCCCCCGCTGGCCTCGACCCCGACGCCCGCGCCGTGCAGCGCCAGGCCTTCGCCGGGATGCTCTGGAACAAGCAGTTTTACCACTACGTCGTGGAACGCTGGCTCGACGGCGACCCCGGCCAGCCCGCTCCTTCCGCCATGCGCAAGCTGGGCCGCAACCACGACTGGCGGCACCTCTTCAACGACGACATCCTCAGCCTGCCCGATACCTGGGAATTCCCCTGGTTCGCCTCGTGGGACCTCGCCTTCCATTGCCTGCCCATCGCCCTGCTCGACGCCGAGTTTGCCAAGCGCCAGCTCATGCTGCTGACCCGCGAATGGTACATGCACCCCAACGGCCAGCTCCCCGCCTACGAGTGGGCCTTCGGCGACGTGAACCCGCCCGTCCACGCCTGGAGCGCCTGGCGCGTTTACACCATCGACCGCAAGGCGCGCGGCGGCGGCCCCGACACGGGCGACCGCCAGTTCCTCGAACGCGTCTTTCAGAAGCTCCTGATGAACTTCACCTGGTGGGTCAACCGCAAGGACGAGAACGACCGCAACATCTTCCAGGGCGGCTTCCTGGGCCTCGACAACATCGGCGTCTTCGACCGCAGCCAGCCCCTGCCCACTGGCGGTTATCTGGAGCAATCCGACGCCACGAGTTGGATGGCCATGTACGCGCTCAACCTGCTCAAGATCGCCCTCGAACTCGCGCAGTACAATCCGGTGTACGAGGACATCGCCAGCAAGTTCTTCGAGCACTTCCTCTCCATCAGCCACGCGATGACCTCCGCCAACGAGGGCACGCTCTGGGACGAGCAGGACGGCCTCTTTTACGACCACATCCATCTGCCTGACGGCAACAGCGTCCCGCTGCGCATCCATTCGATGGTCAGCCTGATCCCCCTCTTCGCCGTGGAAACCATCGAGCTGGACCTGATGGCCAAGCTGCCCGGCTTTGCCCGGCGGTTCCAGTGGTTCATGGACCACCGCCCCGGCCTCACGAACAGCGTCAGCCGCCATTGCAAGGAGGAGCGCGGCGGCAAGCTGATGCTCAGCATCGTCAGCGAGGAAATGCTCAAGCGCATCCTCACCAAGGTCCTCGACGAGACCGAATTTCTCAGTCCCTACGGCGTGCGCTCGGTCTCCAAATATCACGAGGGCAATCCCTACGTCCTGCAAACCGATGGCATCACCCGCACGGTCGATTACAACCCGGGCGAGTCGCACACGGGCCTCTTCGGCGGCAACAGCAACTGGCGCGGCCCGATCTGGATGCCCGTCAATTATCTCCTCATCGAAAGCCTGCAAAAGTTCGACTACTACTTCGGCCCCGGCTTCAAAGTGGAATGCCCGGTCGGCTCCGGCAAGCTGCTGACCCTCTGGGAAGTGTCGATGGAACTTTCGCGCCGTCTGGCGACGATCTTCCGCCGCGATCCCGAAACGGGTCGCCGGGCCGTTTTTGGTCCCTACGAGAAATTCCAGACCGACCCGAACTGGAACCCCTACCCGATGTTCCACGAATATTTCCACGCGGACGAAGGCCGTGGTTGCGGTGCCAGCCATCAAACGGGCTGGACGGGCCTCATCGCCAAGCTCCTCCAACAAACCGGCGAGTACCGCGAACTTGACACATAAAAGGTAGGGACGGCTGTCCCAGCCGTTCCCATCGGGCCGCAGGCCCCTCCGAGGAGGATCGCAACCGCAACCTCCATGCACGACGGCAAACCAGTTGCAGCGGCACGCCGCGTGACCCACATCCCACATTAGAGTCCATCCCGATTGGATAAGCCTTGCACTGAATCCTCCCCCAAAGTCTGTCATCCTGAGCGAGTGGAACGAGCCGAAGGACCTTCCACCGTCGAGGGCACCTCAGGCTGACCCGAGGACGATGATCCCGAGGCTTACTGCCTATCCGAAAAACCCGGTTCCCAGCCCCGGCAGGGGCGGCAGAGTTTAGCCCGGGGCGTAAGCCCCGGGGAAAAGTGCCATTCGCCCGAAGCCCCGGCAGGGGCGTAAGAAAAAACGCGTGGGTTTTCCGGATCGGCAGTTAATCAATCGGGGTGCGCTCTAGACCTCCAGCAAAAGTCCGCAGATTTCACAGATGATCAGCCGAGGGACTGTTTGGGTGGTCTTTTCCTCCCTCCCATCTGCGGAAATCTGCGAAATCTGCGGACGTTTTCCGATTTTTGCCGGCAGTCTATCCCACTTCCCACTTCCCACTTCCCCCTTCCGCCTTCCGCCCCCAACCCCCGCCTCGAGCCCGTCGGGACTTCGCCCGATTTGCCCCCTCACACACCACAAACCATTGACGACCCCCCGCTCCCGCCCGTAAAGAGTCGCTCCGCCCACGCCATGCACCGCCTCTTCCGCCCCGCCCTCCGGTCCCTCAGCCTCCTTGCGCTCACGCTCGGCCTCTCCGCCTGCGGCACCTTCAACGCCGGTTTGCGTCCAGGCGGCTTCACGACGGTCGTCATCGACGCCGGACACGGCGGCAAGGACAGCGGGGAATCCCCGAATCAATACCTGAAGGAAAAGGAGGTCGCCCTCGACACCGCCAAGCGTCTCCAGCCCCTTCTGCGCGACAGCGGTCTGCGCGTCGTGATGACCCGCACCAGCGACTACTTTGTCGAACTCGATGATCGCGTGGCCATCGCCGACCGCTACTACCCCAACGCTATTCTCGTCAGCATCCACTACAACGCTTCCCCCAGCCATGCGCCCCGGGGCGTGCAGACCTTCTTCTGGCGGCCCGACAGCTACGGCTTGGCCACGCGCGTCCAGCGCCATCTCATCGGCGAGTCCGGCCTGGAAAACCGGGGGGTCACCCGCCGCGTCCTCCGGCTCACCCACAGCCCACGGGTCCCTTCCATTCTGTGCGAGTGCGGCTTCCTGACCAACCGCGACGAGGCCAACCTCGTCAGCAACCCCGCCTTCCGGCAGAAAATCGCGCAGGGCATCGCCGACGGCGTCCTGGAGGAACAGGAGCAAGGGGACGTGAATATCGGCAGCCTGCCGCCGCTGGAACGTCGGGTGATTCCCCGCCCCTCCTATACGCACCACACGGGCCGCCGTCACCGCGCCACGATGTCCCGGGATCACTCCCGCAAGGGAACGTCCAGACACAAAGGCAGGACGAAGACCAGAGCCACCGCCAAATCCAAACGGAAAAAGCCCCGCGAAAGTTAGAAAGTGTTTGCAACGCCTGCGACGCCTGCGTGATCTGCGACGTAAAAACGGCATTTGCGCCATTTACACGCCGAAATTTCCGCTGGTGTTTTTTCAACGTTCCGCCAGCGTTCCGGCTGTCATGTCGGCAGGCCTCGCCACCACCACGCCCGCGTCATCGTGTTTGTCCGCGAGATAAGCAGACAACCGGTCATCCACCAGCACCCGCCCGTACCGCGACGAGGCGTGCAGGAACCGCAAAACGCCGCGCGGGTCCCGGTATGCCAGCCCGACGTGCGAAGTGTAACCACCTGTGTCGCGGCTGGTAACCGCAATGATGTCGCCGTTCTGCAAATACGGCTCGATCCCCTGTACCCGGGATTTCGGCACGTGGTAAATCGGCAGGTCGGACACCCGCTCCTGAATGCGTGCCATCTCGGGGAGCAAGCGCGGATTGTTGCGCAGGTAACGGTAATGCCGCCACATGACGGTCATCTCGCGGATGTCGCGGTGCTCCATTCGCTCGGCTCCCGGCAGGCGTGGAGTAATGTTTGTGAGCAGCCCGCGCTTCTGATTGTCGTAGAACAACTCTTCCAGGAAATGAATGCGCGAGAGATATTCGCCGGTGCATTCCCCGTGCCGATAACGGTCCGCCTCGATCATGCGGAGCAAATCTTCCGGCGCATAAGGCGCGGGTTTGGCGTGCAGCATCCGGGCGAACCCCACCGAAATCTCGAAAAACGTCCAGCAATCCAGCCCGCGAAAATCCGCCGATGGTGACTCCACGTGATCGTCGATCTCCAAGGTAAATCCCTTGTACGGCGTGCCTGCCAGCGCCAGCCCCACTCGCACCGTGCGTTCACCGATTGGCAGAGCGCGCCAGTTTTCCTGTTCGGCGCGCTCCACCAGCCGGTCGAAGGTGGGGCGTCCCTTGAACACGGTGTTCATCGGCAGCTCGATCGCGGCCCGGGCCGAAACCACCGGCGCGAGCAATCCAGATCCCAGGAGAAGCAGCCGACTCCACCTCGACAAGAGGCGAACGAGCGGGACGGAACGCAGTTTTTGGCAGGTCATATTGGGCATCCGGTTTTCAAAGCAACTTTCGGACAAACCGGGCCCGAGAAAGGTTCAATCAAACCGCCGCGAACCTCCTCGCCAAAAAAAAGTTCTAACTCCTTAAATAAAGATTGTTTCCGGCGTGGGGTAGTTTTTAATCCAGTGGCTTATGGCCACCACCAAAAAAACTACCAAGTCCGAGCCGAAAAAGGCCAACGCCGCCTTTCTCAAGCCTGTCACCCCCGACGATAAACTTGCTGCGGTAGTGGGCGCCAGCCCCCTCCCGCGCACCGAACTGACCAGCAAACTGTGGGCTTACATCAAGGAGCACAAGCTCCAGGATGAGAAGAAAAAGACCCTCATCAACGCCGACGCCAAGCTCAAAGCGGTGTTCGACGGCAAAGCGCAGGTCACCATGTTCGAGATGAACAAGCTGGTGTCCGGCCACGTGAAGTAACTGGCTGGGCCGCTGCTGCCTGCCTTCGCCAAGAGGGCTCGTATCGCCGGGACAGCGTTTGGAACAGAGTCGCAGGACGAGCAAAAACAGCCCGTTGTCGCGCCGGATTCACCGGCACGATACCGGGCTTTTCTCGTTCCGGTCATCGTCCAGAAAGGGACGGGCGATCCCAGCCATCCGTGACCGTCCGCCCGGGGGGACTCCTTTTCCGTCCGATGGCGTCGAACGGCTACCTCGAGATTTGACCGGAAAGAAGAACGCCACTTCGGCGGCGAATGGTCGCTGCCGAAGTGGCGTCTTTACCGAGGGGGAAATCCGCCGGTGCGGCGAGTGGAGCAGCCACCCTCCGCACCGTAAAAAACTCACGCGTTGAGCAACTTGGAACGAACCATCCCGGAGGCGTTGCCGCCGCCGCGCCAGTCCCGGTAGGCCTTGAGCGCATTGATCAGCGCCATATCTTCGACGCTGGTCGGGCCGTTGACTTCCTTCTTGGGCATCCAATCGGTCTCGTACCAGTGAACCTGCTGCGGCGTTAGCTCGGAAAGCATCAGCCCCCGGTTTTTGCCGAAATGAATCCGCGTCTCACGGAAGTCATTGTTCGGCCCGGTAGGCGCTTCCTCCTCCGGCTCGTCGTCGATGATCACCGACGCGGAAGCTTCCTGCACGTCGGCCAACTCTGTGCGGGGCGCGACTGGCTCCGACCGGGGAGCTGCCACCAACGGAGTCGCCGCAGCCATGTTCGCCGTAATGTCTTCGAGATCCTGCGTGAAGATATCGCTTGCCGCCGTCGCCGTCAGCACGGCGTCCACCAGCGCGCGCTTCTTGGCCATTTTGAGCACGGTATTGTAATGATCGGCGGGATTGTCGTGTTCGACCTTCTCGCCGCCCTTGGCAATCATCCAACCCTTGCCGTCCACCTTCTTGACGGTGAAACCCTTGCCGCCGATTAGCTCTTGCGCCTTGGCCGGGTCTTCCTGACGGACATCCCAGTAGGCACGGGGCACGGGCTTGTCGGTCGGTTCGGCGGCGCCTGGACGGAAGCGATACTTCGCCTCCATCGTCGAGCAGATGCCCACCCCCTGGCCGATGAACGTCCCGCCGATAATGCTCGTCAGCGCACACTGAACCCGGTATTCGCGGTGGCCGCGATCCACGGTGCGTTCGTCCACGTCGTAGGTCGGCGCGAGGCGGAACGTCAGGCAAAGCTTTTCGGCACCCGGCTTGAGGAGCGTCGGCTTGTCGCCGCAACCAGGAATCTTGCCGTAGTGCTCCCCGTCCTTCATGGCCGCCGCCATGATCTGCTGGATAAGGGCAACCTGACCAAGCACCTGTTGAACGGACAAAGCGGAGGCCGCCGGATCGACCGCCAGCGTCACATGTTTCTCGTCACGGAGGGGGGGAACAGCACTGGTGTTTTTCATTGAAATCACTTTACTAAAATCGGTGAGAAAATCAAGTGGAATTCACAACTTTTTCACATGTTTTAAACAACTGAAATTCAATGATTTATACGCCTAATTTTTTTGGTTGTTCGCAAGTTGTAAGTTGGACTCATAAAGCTTGGAATTTTCCTGCAAATCCTTGACCACCGTACACAGGTAAACTGGCTCGGGGTGCAACCGCCGGTATTTGGTAATTTCCATGCGATTGAGCAGCTTGAAACCGTATCGCTGAAACATCTTTTCGCCGCGCCGATTGGCGAAGGACACCATTTGCCCGTAAACGCGTTTTTCGCCGTGCTGGTGGAGATATTGCAGGAAAGTGTCGATCAACGCCCGCGTGCCGGTGACACTGCGGGCGTCGGGCAGCAGATTGATATGGAAGTGGGCCGTCCGGCGCGGCGCGGCGGGCACCTCGCGCCAGCCGTTGAGCAGAATCCACGAGATAAACCGGCGGCTCGCGGCGTTATAGCGGTGGTAACGGCGGACAATGGCCCCGAACAACCGGAAGTTTTGCAGAAAATTATGCCACTGGTTGCGCAGCGGCTGACGGCAGCCCAGCACGTAGCCGCGTACCTTGCCGCCGATCTCGATGAGAAAGGCCGATTCCGGCTCCTTGTCCGTGTAGTAGCTGGTCAGGAAATCGGCGAAGAGTTCGCGGTCCTCGAAGATCGGGTCGATGGCTTCTCCCAGAAAGCCGGTTTCGCAGCAGAGCCAGCGCACGGTTTCACGGTCGGCGGGGGTATAGCTGCGGATGACAAAGGGGGACGGCGGGATGGCGCCAGCAGGTGTTTGGCTCATGGATGGGAGAAGGGAAGCATCTACGGAACGAGTGGACCGATACGCTACCCCATTGACAAGGCAGAGGCGAGACGCGAGCGCCGGATTCCACGTCTGCATTGTCGCTGTCATTGCCATTTGTAGTAAATGTAGCAGATGTAATAAAGATGTCGAGCGTTTTCGTTTGCGCTGACTTTGTCCGGGGCGGTTGGTCTTTGGCATCCTCGCCCAGGATGAGGGGAAACTTGGAGCGGGTTGCGATTGGATAAGCTTCCCGCGAGGGCGACGGTTTCCAGACAGTCAGGGCAGGCCTCGGAGAGGCCTCCCTACCTCAACCGGGCTACCCCCGGTCAAATCCGGTGATCACCTCTCGGTAGATCCCGAACAGACGGTCGAACACCCGCGGCCAGTTGTAGCGTTCTGCCACGATGGCACTGCTGCGCCGACCGATTGCGCGCAGGTCCTGGCGGCTCATGCCGTCGATGGCATCGGCCAGGGACTCGGGGTTGTTCTCGGCGGCCCAGTGGCCCAGATCGCTGTAAACGATGCGGTCCATGTAGCTGCCCCGGATGCCGACGACCGGCGTGCCGCAGGCCTGGCTTTCCAGCGTCACCAGCCCGAAGGTTTCCTGCACGCCGGGATGGACGAAGAGATCCGCCGCCCGGTAGAGACGCGCCAGTTGCGCGCGGTCGCTGCAATACGGCTGCCACGTGACGGCGCCCGTCTTTTTCTGCAACGGCTTGACCAGTTTACGCTGCTGGCCATCGCCCACGATCAGCAGATGGAAGCGGCCCGGCCGGCGTTGGCACAGGCGGTGAAAGGCCGCGAAGAGGGTTTGCGTGTTCTTCTCGGGCGAGAGACGGCCCACGTAGAGCAGCAGCTTGGCCTCCGGCGGCAGGCCGAATTCCCCACGGGCGGAGTCCTCGGGTTTCTCGCCGGGTCGGAAGACGACCGGATCGACACCCAAATCCACCGTCGCCACGTTGCCCACGCCCCAATCCGTCAGCAGTGCGCCCAGCGGCGCGCTGGGGACCAGGGTGCGCGCGAACCGGCGGTAGAGCGAGCGGACATAGCGCCGGGCAATGTCCATCACCATGCGCTCCGCCGTCTCGCCGAAAAACTTGAAGGTGCTGCGGAAGAACGCCTCGGGAAAATGCGAGTGATAGAATCCCACCACCGGAATGCCCAGCGCCCTGCCAGAGGCCAGGGCTTTCCAGGCGATCTGGTAGGGATCGCCGGATTCGATGATGTCCGGCTGCTCATTTTCCAGGACCCGCTCGACCGCGGGCAGGTTGAGGAGCGCCCGGTAGCGCGAGGTGCGCGAGACGAGCGGTGAACGGATCGTGTACGTTCGCGTCGGGCCGTCGTCGTGGACGCCGGTCGTCTCGCCGGGAATGACGAGGACGTGCCGGTCGTCCGTGTGGGTACGCAGGTACTCCGTTTTTTCGGCGAGGTATCGCTTCACCCCGCCGCTGACGGGGGAATAAAACTGGGTCAGGTCACAGATTTTCAAGCGTTGCCCACCACGAGTTCGCCCTCGGCGGCGAGCACCTGCTCGGTGGGCGAAAGCGGAACGCTCGCCGGTTCCTCGGCGTGTTCGGTGAGGTAGCGCTCCGCATCCAGCGCCGCCGCGCAACCGTCGCCCGCCGCCCAGATGGCCTGACGGTACACCTTGTCCGACACGTCGCCCGCCGCGAAGACGCCGGGCACCGCCGTCGCCGTGCCGCGCGTTTTCAGCAAGTAACCTTCCGGGTCGAGCGCAAGCTTCCCCACGAATGGCCGGGTGTTCGGTTCGTGGCCGATCGCGACGAAGACACAGGCGACTTCCAATTCGCTTTCCGCGCCGGATTGCAAATTTTTGAGGCGCACCGCGCGCATCTCGCCCTCGGCGGTGGGCAGATATTCCTCGACCTTCGTGTGCCAGACCGGTTCGATCTTCGGGTGTTCCAGAACCCGGGCGGTCATAATCTTGGAGGCGCGCAGGGTATCCCGGCGGTGGACGAGGTACACTTTGGAAGCGAAGCGGGTCAGAAAAAGCGCCTCTTCGGCGGCGGAATCCCCTCCGCCGACCACGCAGACCGGCACGTTGCGATAGAACGCGCCGTCGCAGGTGGCGCACGAGGTCAGGCCGTGGCCGATGAGTTTTTTTTCGTTCGCCAGACCGAGCCAGCGCGCAGCGGCCCCGCTGGCGACGATCAACGTCCGGGTTTCCACTTGTTCGGCATTGTCGAATTGCAGGGAAAGAAAGCCGTCCTGCGGTTCGAAGTTGGTCAGTTCCGCCCATTGGAAACGCGCGCCGAAGCCCTCGGCTTGGGCCTTCATGCGCATGATGAGGTCGGGGCCGTCCACACCCTCCGGGAAGCCCGGAAAATTTTCCACCAGCGTGGTGGTCGAGAGCTGGCCGCCGGGCTGACGGCCTTCGAGGACCAACGGCTGCAAGCCGCCGCGCGCCGCGTAGATGGCGGCGGTCAGACCGGCGCAACCGGTGCCGATAATCACAACTTTTTCCATGAAGGAGTATAGCGTGGATTTGCCTCGGAGGCGACTTGGGGATGGACGCGGGATGCGGGATGCGGGATGCGGGATGCGGGATGCGGGATGCGGGAGGCAGGAGGCGGGAGGCAGGCGGGGGAGG
>CAHJWO010000101.1 GCA_903642295.1 PVC group bacterium
TGGGTCGTTTTCATTTTCGTCAAGACGTTCCATGAGTTTGGGCACGGGCTGACGTGCAAGCACTTCGGCGGCGAGGTCCATGAGATGGGTTTCATGCTCATCATGTTCACCCCTTATCTGTACTGCAACGTCAGCGATTCTTGGCTGCTGCCGGACAAGCGCAAGCGTATCCTCGTGACGGCGGCGGGCATCTTCGTGGAAATGACGCTCGCCATCGCGGCGGCCTGGATCTGGATGACCACCGCGCCCGGGCTGCTGCACCAGATCACCTTCAACATTATTTTCACGTGCAGTGTGTCCACCGTGCTTTTCAACGCGAATCCGTTGATGAAGTTCGACGGTTACTACATGATGGCCGACGCGCTGGAGGTGCCGAACCTCAAGCAGAAAAGTTCCGTCGCGGCGAGCACCTGGGCGCAACGCAACCTGCTCGGCATTCGCGGCGGCGGCCAATCGCAGTTTTTCTCCTATGAACTCGGGCCGCTGTTCGGCCTCTACGCGGTGGCCAGCTACCTTTATGGGTGGCTCGTGCTGTACCGCATCTCGGCGCACATGTTTGACATGCTGGCCCCGTATGGGTTGGATTTTCTCAGCCATTCCTACGTTTACCTTTACCTGTTCACCGCCCTGGCTCTCCCCTGTTTCCGGCTCATGCAAGTGACTTATAAAAACCCCCTCACGCGTGCGGCCGCCGGCCGGCGCTTTCTGCAAATTGGGGTCGGCTGCGCCGCACTCCTGCTGGCGTGTTGGTTCGTCCCGTGGCAGGATTCGGTCAAACGCGGGGTGGTGCTCGAACAGGCGAACGTCGAGACCGTGGCCGCCCGCACGCCCGGCTTTCTGCGGGAGGTTTATGTGCGCGGTGGGCAGACGGTGCGCGCCGGGCAACCGCTCGCGCGTCTGGAAAACCTGGAGCTGAAAGCGGATGCCGAGGAGTTGAGCAGCGAGGTCGCTTCCTACGAGGTGCAGCGCCGTTCGTCGTTGGTGAGCGTGTCCGAGGACAGCCGCCAGATGGCCGCCGGATACAACCACCTGATCGAGCAGGCCAAGGCGCAACTGGACCTGCGCCGCTGGCAGTTGGATGAGTGCACGCTGCGCGCGCCGCGCGACGGCGTGGTCCGCGAGCAGGACTTGGAGAACATGCTGGGGCAATATTTCACACGCGGACGACCCTTGTGCGAGGTCGGCAGCCGGAACGAATATCGGGCGATCATCTCGTTGGATGAATCCGAGGCGCGGCGTGTCACCGTCGGACAGCCGACGAAACTGCGGCTGCGGGCGCTTTCCGACCAGACTTTTGTGGGCACCATCAGCAGCGCGCCGGTGTCCAGCCTGAGCAAATTAACCAGCAACGGGTCCGCCAACCTGATCGGTGGCGATGTGCCGACGCAAGTCAACCGCGGGGGGCAATTCGAGCCGAGCGTGAATTACTATGAAGCCGAGTTGCTCATCAGCGATCCGGCGGGTGAGCATTTGCGCGCGGGACTGACGGGGATGGCGCGGATTCAGACGGGCCGGACGACGCTCGGCCGCGCCATGTGGAGCCGCGTGCTGGACCTGATCAATCCGTCGGTGCGGTTGTAGTGAACGCCGAAACAAGCCTCCCTTCTGAAAAGCGCGGCTGATTCAAGCGAGCAGCGCCTTGCTGACGACCTCCGAGGTTTTCGCCATGTCTTCGGCGGTATGGGCGGTCGAGATGAATCCGGCCTCGAACTGCGAGGGCGCGAAATACACGCCGTTGTCCAGACTGTGATGGAAAAAACGCGCGAATGCTTCGCGGTTGCTCGTCTGCGCCGAGGCGAGGTCAGACACTTCATTCTCTGTGAAGAACAGGCAGAACATCGAGCCAATCCGGTTGAACGTGTAACGCAGGCCCGCGCGTCGCAACGCCGAGCGCGTGCCGTCCTCGAACGCCGCGCCGAGGGTTTCGAGTTTTTCCCACGCGTTCGTGCGCTCCAGTTCGCGCAGTTGCGCCAGCCCGGCCGCCATCGCCAGCGGGTTACCCGAAAGCGTACCGGCTTGATAAACTGGACCGTCCGGGGAGAGCATGTCCATGATATCCTCGCGTCCGCCGAACGCGCCGACCGGGAGGCCTCCGCCGATCACTTTGCCGAGCGCCGTCAGGTCCGGCGTGACGCCACAGAGTTCTTGCACGCCGCCTTTTGCCACGCGGAAACCGGTCATTACCTCGTCAAAAATCAGGAGCGCGCCGCGTTGCGTGCAGAGGTCGCGGAGCGTTTCGAGAAAACCATCACGGGCGAGGTAGAGGCCCGCATTGGCCGGGACGGGCTCAAGGATCACGGCGGCGATCTGGCCGCCCTCGCGCTCGAAGGCGGCGCGCACGGCCGCGGGGTCGTTGAAGGGCAGTGTCAACGTAAGTTCCGCCAGTGCAGCGGGGACGCCCGCGCTGTCGGGACGGCCGTGGGTCAGCGCGCCGCTGCCCGCCTTCACGAGCAAAGAATCGACGTGGCCGTGGTAGCAACCCGTGAACTTGATGATGCGGTCCCGCCCGGTGAAGCCGCGCGCGAGCCGCACGCAGCTCATGGTGGCCTCGGTGCCGCTGTTGACCATGCGGACCTTTTCCAGGGATGGCACCCAATCACAGAGCAAGCGGGCCATCTCGACCTCGTCTGGATTCGGGATGCCGAAGCTCAGTCCCCGGCCTGCCGCCGCCCGCACCGCCTCCACCACCACGGCAGGCGCGTGGCCGAGAATCGCCGGACCCCAGGTGCCGACGTAATCGACATATTCGCGCTCATCCAGATCGAAAATGTGTGCACCCAGCGCGCGGTTGACAAAGAAAGGCTCACCGCCGACGCCTCGAAATGCGCGCACCGGCGAGTTTACGCCGCCGGGGATGTAACGGAGCGCTTCCGCGAACATTTCGGCGCTGCGCGGGCGGACGCGAGTTTCTGTGTTCATCATGGAGGGAATGTAGTATGATGCAGCGAGGTGAAAAGTCCCCTGCACAGCTTTCTCGCGCTTTGTTTGGTTTGGGCGGCGGCGGTCTGGTGCCCGCTCGTTCCCACCCTGCGCGCCGGATTTCCCGGTTTGCCACGCGAACGCGGAGCCATCTACCTCGAAGATTTTTTCGAGCAACCTTATCGGCTCAAGGTGCTTCAGGACGCGGCAATCTACTACAACGCCGACCTCGCCCGTTTCCTGGGGACGTTGCGGCGCGGGCAGTTGGTTGAGTTGCAGGCGGTGAATGACAAACGTGGTTTGCTGCGCGTGCGCGGGCAGGCCGAACAGGGGCAGGTCGCCGGCTGGATCGAGGCGCGTTCCGTGTCGGCCCTGGACCCGGCATTTGTGGTGGCACTTCGTCGCAGCGTGGAGCGGCGGGAGCAGATTCGCGCACTGACGGCCAGCGGCGAAATTGCGCTGGGTATGACGATGGAGGAAGTCGCCGTCAGCCTGGGGCAGCCCCTCAAGAAATCGTCCCACGCGGATGCCAACGGCGTGGTGGAAAGCTGGGATTACGTGCGCTACGTGGTCGTGCCCAGGACCGTGGCGGGTTACGACAGCCGTGGGAGGATATTCAACAGCGTGGTTTACGAACGGCTGGCGTCGGGCAAGTTCAGCGCGGCGTTCAGCAACGGGGTGGTCAGCGCGATTGACCGCAGCGATGTGGACCTGGGCAGTGCCGGCGGGTCACCGGTAAAATCGGTGCCACCACCGGTAGGCATCACTTTTGCGAGCCGGGGCTTGTAATCGGCGGACTGGAAGGTAGTTGGACGATTCAGCCGTAGCGCTGCCGGTGCTCCGTGGCGAGCCGCTGATATTCGGGGTCAGCTTTCACTTCGTCCCACTTTTTGCGAAAAATGAGCACCGCCCCGGCTTTGGCGGGGTCTTCCTGAAATGGCAAGATCTCGCGCGTGCCCGGCGCGTATTTCCGTCCCCCGGGATGGTTGGCATACCGGCGCGCGCGGGTGTAGCCCATCTGTAGGAATTTGCGCGCCATATCCATCCCAACGAAATCACCGTTCGCTTTATATCTTTCGTACAGAGCAAAAATCTTCCCGGACGATTCCCGCGCCATCTCCGGCGTGCGGAATCTCCAATGCGGCAAAATCTCGCCTTTGTACGGCTCGACGGAAAGGACGCCTTGTTCTCCCCTGCCGATCCGGTACAACTCCGGACGCTGTCGGAAATCGAGCGTCTTGAAGTCCAGCGTGTAGTCGAATTTAGCCGCCACGGCGTTCAGGCGTTTGCCAGCTTGCGGAGAGCTTCGACCACCAGGTCCACCTCGTCGGGGGTGGTGTAATGGGCAAATCCCAGGCGCACCACGCCGCCCTTGTCCGCCAGGCCGATCCGATCCACGACCCCGATCGCATAATAGTGGCCGTCACCCACAAAAATGCCTTGGCGGCCCAACTGTTCCGCCACCTCGCGCGGAGTATGGCTTTCGAGGGTGATGGCGAACGTCGGCGTACGGCGGTTGACATCCCCCACCTGGCGCAAACCATGCAGGTGCAAACCGGGCACCCCGTCAGAAATTTGTTCCAGGAAACGGCCGCTCAGGCTCGCTTCGTAATCTTTGATGCGTTCCATCGCCTGATGAAGATTCCCTTCTCCCAATTCGCGGTAATAAGCGAGACACGCGCGCAGTCCGGCAATGCTTTCAAAACTTTGGGTGCCGGTTTCCCACTTACCCGGCGGGACATTGGTGGACGCACGCACCTTGTAGTTTTGCAGGTCTTCGAGGTGTTGGTATTTGCCGTACAGGACCCCCAGGTGTGGGCCGCAAAATTTGTAGGCGGAACACCCGAGGAAATCGCAGTCAATCGCCTCTACATCCACCGCGTTGTGGGGCGTATAATGCACCGCGTCGATGAACACCAGCGCGTACGGGGATTTAGCGCGCACCATTCGTACCGCACCCGTCGCATCCGGGATGCTGCCGACGATATTGGAACCGTGCGTGAAAGCCACGAGCCGCGTCCGCTCGTTGAGCAGCGGCTCCAGATCTTCCAGGCGCAGCGTGCAGTCCTCCCGTCGGAACTCCCAGGTGCGGACCGTGGCACCCGCATCTTCCGACGCCAGCGTCCACGGTGCGACGTTGGCGTCGTGATCCAGGGAAGTCACCACGATTTCGTCCCCCGCCCGCCAAGTTCTGCGCAAAGCGTGACTGAGCGTGAACGTCAGGCTGGTCATGTTCTGACCAAAGACGATCTCCTCGGGGCGCACGGCACCGAGAAATTCCGCCATCTCCCGCCGGGCGGCGGCGACGGTCTCGACGGTTCGCACGCTGGTAGCGAACGCGCCGCCGAGATTCGCGTTATCTCGTCCCAGGTACGCTGCCATCGCGTCGATGACCGAGCGCGGCGTTTGCGTGCCGCCGGGTCCGTCGAGGAACACCGCCCGGTGACCGTTTACCTCTTGAGACAACGACGGGAACCTGGCGCGCAATTGCTCGTGCGACACGGGCAGCCCGGTAGTTGCGGATGGCGTCATGCCGCGTGCGGGTTACCAACGGCTCAAGCCGTGAACACGAACACATCCCGCACACCCTGCGTGTCGCCGGTCGGGGCCACAGCGCTGGCGTAATGGAAAAGCTCGCGGTCGTTCACCATCACGAACTCGCCGGGAACCAGCACCTTGTCGAAGATCGGCGGTTGATCCTTCGCGCGGTACAGGTGCGTCTCGCCGCCGCTGATCCCGTCACGTTTGATGCAGAAAATTCCCACGAAATCGAAGCCGTCCTGATGGATGCCTTCCGGGGCAGGCTCGCCTTGCTCACTCTTGCTGGCAACGATGCGAATCTGGTGAATTCCCATCTCGGTCACCATCGGGTCGATCTTGGAAAAGTCGATGAACGCTGCGACCAGGGTTTGGAACTCCTCCACTTCCACCAGCGAATCTTCCAGCTCCGGGAAGTCGCGTTTGATCCCTCCAGCCAGTTGGTTCACCTTCGCGCTCTGCACGAAATATTTGTGCTCCAGACGATGCAAATTTTCCGGCGCACCGTTGAACCGGGAAAACCGGCGGCGGCGGAATTGCCCCTGGATGTACGGGTCCACGGGTAGATTACTGAAGAACGGTTCAAAGGCCGACGCGTTGAACCCGGAAAGCATCTGGAGCTTGTAGTCGAACGTGGCGCGGGGGGAGGTCATTGGCATGGAAAAAGGTACCCCCGCCCCGGCGGCTTGCAAGCGCGGCCGCTATCTTCGGTTCGGCTGCCGCCTCTTAATGAAATACCGGGCGGTCCAGCCAGTACGGATTCGCCACGCCTTGACGGTAAGCCTTCAGCGCACCGGGCGACGAATCGACGCGCAAATTGCTCCAGCTTTCGTCCTTGTTCTGCCAGCGTTCGTGCCAGAACACCGCCGCTTTGATCCGCGGATATTTTCCCGTGTTTAATCCCGCAAAGGCCGTGCGGATGAACTCCGCCTTGTCGCCGCTTTCCGGGAACTCGCCGACACCCCACTCGGCCAGCATGACGGGCTTGGTCGAATCGAGCGCGCAGAGGTGTTGGTAAGGCTCGTCCATCGTGTCGGACCACTCTTCCCAGTCGTCTTTGCCGGGGGTCAACTGGCCGTAAGTGCTCATGCCCAACCAGTCCACGTAATCAGCCCCCGGATAGTATTCGGACATCGCGTTCCATTTCTTGTCGGGGTGCGAATCGTCGTTGGCGTGAAACACCCACAGGACGTTGCGCGCGCCCGCTGCCCGCACCCGATCCACCGCGTGGCGGTAGGCTGCTTTATACATTTCCGGCCCGGCAAAGCCGCCGTCTTTTTGCTTCGCATCCGCCCCGTTCGAGTTGCCGGACCAGGGGAACCAGTTGGAATTCGGTTCGCAACCGAACGATACCATCACCGGTCGCCCGAATTCACGGGCCGCCGCCGCCCATTTGTCGATGTAGGCATCGCAATCGCCCGCCACGATGTGGTGCAGGGAAAACGCGCCGGGATCGACGTGTTTGCCCTGCTCGTAAGGCGGTCCCCACGGCGACCAGTAGATCAGCGGCAGCGCGCCGTAGTCGGCGATGATCCGCGCGTTGTCGGTCGGAAAGTTGCCGCGCCCCCAGTAGCTCGAACTCGCCACGATGGCCTGCGGCTTGCCCACGAGCGTCTCGAACGCCTGGATCGCCGTTTTCGTCACGCTGTCCTCCGTGTCGCCAAAGTCGATGTAAGCTCCCGTGTACGCCCCCTTCTCGGGCACGATCAGCGTTTCCGCGCGCAGGTGGATAACCCCCGTCGCTGCCGTCGCCGCCAACAGAGCGAGGGCCGCCACCGTCCGTTTGACGCTTGCCGCCGCCCGCGATTGCCGCGACGGTGCCCCTCCCCGACCCTGATGGAACCCCGCGCCCTGATCCTGGACTTCGACGGTTTGATGATCGACACCGAGCTGCCCGGTTTCGTGGCTTGGCAAGAGATGTATGAGAAAGCAGGAGAGCATTTGACGGTGGCGGATTGGCTGAAGGCGGTTGGCTACGTGAACGGCTTTGATCCCCGGTCCGAATTGGAAAAACGCACCGGACGCACGTTTGATTGGCCGACGCTCGACTTGCAGGTGAGCAGCCGGGCTCACGAACTCATCGCGGCGGCGGGAACGCTGCCGGGTGTGGTGGCATTATTGGAGGCGGGTCGGCGGGGAGGGTTTCGGATGGGCGTGGCGAGCAATTCGACGGCGGACTGGGTCTTGCCCGGTCTGGAGCGTTTGGGTTTGAGGCATTATTTTACGGCGGTCCGCACGGTGGAAACCGTCGCGCGGCCCAAGCCGCAGCCCGACGTTTATCACGGCGCACTCGCGGACCTGGGGCTTTCGACACCGGTGGGCAGCCTGGCGTTCGAGGATTCCGAACCGGGGGTGCGTGCGGCGAAGGCGGCGGGGCTGTACGTGGTGGCCGTGCCGAACGAACTCACCCGGCATCAGGACCTTTCGTTGGCCGACGAAATCCTGACCACTTTGGAGGGATTCGATCTGGCCGCCCGAACGGAATCGCTGGGTGTGTGATCCAGGTGGCTCTTCTCTCCAGCCCCGGCAACGGAAGCGCTGGGTGTGTGATCCAGATGGCTTTCTCTCCAGCCCCGGCAGGGGCGTAAGACCTCAGCCCACGGCGTGAGCCGTGGGGACCAACACCCCACTCGGAGAGCCCCGGCAGGGGCGTAAGAAAATGTTGCGCCTCTGCGGTCGGCCAACGGGTTTTCTTGCGCCCCTGCCGGGGCTTTTGCCGCCGCCAGCGAGTCCCAAGGCGTGAGCCGTGGGCTGAGTTCTTACGCCCCTGCCGGGGCTGAAAGCATCTGCAACGTGCTCCATCAACGGTCTCTCATCAAACTTTCAAAATCAGAAGGTCTGTAACAAATCCAGCAGCGCATGATCAAGCTGGTGACCCTGCCAGGGTGCATAATTCACGTCACCCCGGCCCGAATCCAGCACCCCAAACGGTCCCCGCAAGTTCCACAACGCCCAGCCGATGCCGTGGCCGGTCAATACCTCCAGCACGTCGCGGAACCAAGCGAGGAAAACATCGTGCGGCGTGTGGTGGTAACACCCCGCTTCCCCGCAATGCACCCCGACCCCGCTGGCCAATAACTTTGCCCAGGGGGCGTACACCCGTTCCAACCTTTCCCGCGACCAGCGCCGTCCGAAGTGGTCCCGTCGCAATGGCCACGCCGGGCGACTCCACTGCCCCCGGCGCGGCACCCAGTCAGCGCGATAATGGCTCAACTCGAACGGCTCGTAGGCCCGGCAACTCTGCGCAACGTTCGGCAGGTCGGCCAATTCCGGGCAGGGACGCCGCCCGAAGTTCAACCCGTCGAGGATGATCGTGCGTTCAGCGTCCACGTCCCGGATTGCCGCGACCGCCGCGCGCATCACCCGCGCGTGTTTTACCCGATTAAAACCGCCGGGCCAGTACGGGCGCAGGGGTGGCGGTTCGTTCAGGAGATCAAAGCTCATGCTCGCTTTGCCAACCCCTTGATAACGCCGCGCCAACGTCCGCCAGTGGAGACAAAAGGCTTCACTGGCCGCCGCGTCGCGCCACAGGTTGAAGGGCTCGCGGCGTTCGGGGTTGACGCAATAACCGGGCGCACGGTGCAGATTCAGGCAAACGTGCAGATGGTGCCGTTCGGCCAGTTCGACCGCCCGGTCCAGTCGGGCCAGGCCGGGGCCGCTTTCGTCGATCTGGAAAGGGTCGTTTGCCTTGATCCAGTGCGTGTAACTGAGCGGCAGCCGCACGAAGTCGAAACCCCAGTCAGCGATCCAGCGAAAATCGAGTTCCGCGTAAGGCGTCAAACTGGTCGCCATGTGCATCTCCAGCAGGTTGAATCCGCGCCAACGCGGCAAAGCATTACGGGGAGATGGCGGGGCAGGCATGGCAACGGATCAACCGACGATTTAACACGAAGGTGCTGGCACTTGCGATTGCCCCGACCTGCCGAATGTGCCAAAATTGCGGTGTCGGCCCATCCCGCCGACCACAGTCCCGCGCGATGATCGAACTGGCCTACCCCCACATCCTGGCCGCATTTATCCTGGAACGGTGGCAGCGCGTCCATGTGGTCCGCGACGGCCCACCCGATCCCTGGCGTGATCAGCCGCCTTCCGCCGAGGCATTGGAGCATCTGATTGCGACCTGTTTTCAGGCCAGCCTGCTGCGCGAGGAGTCCCGTCCCGTTACCTTCCGGTTGATCCTGGCCGAACCGGACATGTTTCCCTACGACCAGGGGCCGCCCGATGGGCTGCATTGCCTCCGCTTCTCGCAAACCCGGCCCTTCAACCCGCTCGAAGCGCGCCGACTCTCGCCCGCCGCAAACTTCTATCGGTCGCTCATCGGCGTTTGCCTGGACGAGAAGCGCGAGCGTCCGCGCATGTGGGGCATCCTGCATTCCGGCCTGCGCTGGCTTCAGAACGCGCACGGCGGTCGCGGTCGCGTGCAGGCGCTGCCGCCCGCGTTGGTGTTGAGCATCACGGGCCCGGGACGCGTGACCATCGGCTTCGGTTCGGAGCTGATCGGCCACACGGAGGGCGGCTTGCTCGTCCAGAAATTACACAATGTGTTCGACTCGAAGTGGATGCGCCAATCATTCGAGCCGACGCGCAACGAGATGATCGCGGTGGTCGCCCAGCTGCGGGCGAAAAAGGGGTCGGATTGGCCGCCGCTGGACCCGATGCTTTTTCGCACCATCAGCCAGCACGCCATCAAGCGGGTGATCTCCGCTCTGCGCGGCGCGCACCACGGCGCGACCATTCTCCTACTCCCGCCCGAGATGAGCGGCGAGTTGAACGAGGTCAACCGTTATATCGACTTCAAATACCGTTTTGCAGAGGGCGAGCCACGCCATCGTTTCCGCACGCTGGTCATGAACATCGTCAGCCGCGTCTGCGAATTGCACGCGGGCCGCAACAGCGCCGTGGGCTGGCCGGAGTACGCCCTGAGCAACGACGCGGACCTCGGCGACTTCGACGAGGCAATTTTCGAGATGGCGTACCTCATCGCCGGCTGCGCGGAGGTGGACGGTGCGGTGGTGCTGACCAAATCCTTCGAAGTGCTGGGATTCGGCGGCGAGATCAGCGGCGAACTACCGGGAGTCGTCTCCGTGCGGCGCGCTCTGGATCTGGAAGGTGACGAATACGAGGAGGAGATCACGCAGAGCGTCGGCACGCGGCACCGGTCGGCTTACCGGCTTTGCCTCGCGGTGCCGGATGCCTTGGCCATCGTGATTTCGCAGGACGGCGCGGTCCGGTTCGTCAAGAACCACGGGGGCGCCGTGACCTACTGGGACCAGGCATCCACCACCTCGTTGGACGTGTAGGGTGGCGCCTGGCGTTGTCGAACGGATAGCACCCCAGCGGATCACTCGAACGTACGCTCCCCTAATGGACGAGCGTTGTCTTTTCGTCGCCGACGGATTCCAGTGCACCCCCGGCCTCGGTTGACGCGGCATTCTGTTCGGCGGCAGCTTGCACCGACGCATCCGGGTATTCCTTGGCGGTGAGAATTTTCTGCGTTTGCGTGACCGCCTTCTTGGCCATCAACTTGCCCTTGCGCATCCACCGCCGCGCCCAGGCGTATTCGGTGCCGAGAATGGCGAACCCACCAAGGATTACCAGCAAGCCCGGACCCGGCAGAAACACCAGCGCTGCCCCGATCAACACCACCGTGCCGCCCACGACCGTGATGATGATCCGCTTGATGTGCGGCACTTCTTCCACTTTCAATTTGGTCAGCACACGATTCAAGGCGGCGTTGAAGCGCGCGTTGAAGCTCCCGGCCTTGCCAGCTCGACCGTCGTGGGGCGGGGTGGTCGTCATGGGGAGAGCAACTCCACCGCGTCGTCGGATGGGCTGCCATCGGCGGCAGGCACGAGGAGCCGCTGCCGCAACTGCTCGCGTTCGGCGGCCAGCTCGGCGGGCAGGTGAGCCCCGAGGGAGGCGAACAATTCGCCTTGCGCGTCGAGTTCACGGTTCCACTCGGCGGCATCCACGGTGGTCAGTCGGCGGAAGTTTTCTTCTGAAAAATCGGTCATCCCTGCCAAATCAAAATCCTCGCGCCGGGGCACGATGCCGATGGCGGTCTCGTTTCCATCCGCCCGGCCTTCGCAGCGGTCGATGATCCATTTCAACACGCGCATGTTCTCGCCGAAACCGGGCCAGAGGAACTTGCCTGCCGTGTCCCGACGAAACCAGTTTACACCGAAAATAAGCGGTGGCTGCTCCAGGCCGTTCGCCATCTCCAGCCAGTGCGCGAAGTAGTCGCCCATGTGGTAGCCGCAAAAAGGCAGCATGGCCATCGGGTCGCGGCGCACCTGGCCCACGGCCCCGGCGGCGGCGGCGGTCGTCTCGCTGGCCATCGTCGCGCCGAGGAAAACGCCGTGCGTCCAGTCGCGGGATTGATAGACCAGCGGCACGGTGTCGCCGCGACGACCGCCGAAGATGATCGCCGAGATCGGCACGCCCCGCGCCTCGTCTGCTTCGGGCGCGAGCGCCGGATTGTTGCGCATGGGCGAGGTAAACCGGCTGTTCGGATGCGCCGCCTTGGTGCCGAGTTCGGGCGTCCAAGGCTCGCCGCGCCAGTCGGCGCAGCGGGCGGGTACCGGGCCATCCTTGCCTTCCCACCATACGTCGCCCTCGTCTTCCAGCAGGGCGACGTTCGTGTAAATCGTGTCGCGCGAAATGGTTGCGACCGCGTTGGGATTCGTCCCGGAATTCGTGCCGGGAATGACGCCGAAATATCCGCTCTCGGGATTGACCGCCCACAGGCGGCCGTCCGGGCCGGGCTGCATCCAGGCGATATCATCGCCGATGGTGCGGATCTTCCACCCGGCGAAACGCGCGGGCGGGATCATCATCGCAAAATTCGTTTTGCCGCAGGCACTTGGAAAAGCGGCGGCGATGTAATGCTGCTCCCCTTCCGGCGACTCGGCGGCGAGGAGGAGCATATGCTCGGCCATCCAGCCCTGGCTCTGGGCCAGATAGCTGCCGACCCGCAGGGAGAAACATTTCTTGCCCAGCAGGACGTTGCCGCCGTAGCCGGAACCGACCGACAGGATTTCATTGTCCTGCGGAAAGTGGCAGATGAAGCGCCGGGCCGGGTCCAGATCCAGCATGGAATGGAGACCGCGGTTGAACAGCGGGAAATCGGATTTAATTGCGTCGTTTAGTCGCAGGCGTCGCAACTGTTGCAGATGTCGCAGCGCCGTTTCGCCCATGCGCGTGACCTTGCGCATGTTCAAGACGACGTAAATCGAATCGGTCAATTCGACGCCGACTTTGGCCAGCGGCGACCCGGGCGGGCCCATCAGGTAGGGCACCACGAACATCGTCCGGCCCCGCATCGACCCGGCAAACATCCCCCGCAGCTTCGAGCGCATCTCGCCTGGTTCGGTCCAGTGATTGGTCGGTCCGGCCTGCTCGGCGGTGGGCGTGCAGATGAAGGTGAGTTGCTCGACGCGGGCCACGTCGTTCTGCGCGGAGCGGTGGTAGTAGCAGCCGGGCAGTTTCTGTGGGTCGAGCCTGGTCAGGACGCCCAGGCGGCAGGCCTCAGCCAGCAGGAACTCGTCCTCGGCGTCGGAGCCGTCGCAATAGAAAACCTGCTCGGGTCGGCAGAGGGCGATGCTGTCGTCGATCCACGCCACCAATTCGGGGTCGTCCGGGCGACGGGTCCCGAGGCCGCCGGTTGCCGCTTGAAGCAGGGGGGCGGGCGAGGAAGAGTTCATCAGCGGACGGTCGGCAAAGGAATCAGCGAGCCGCTATTGTCTCACCGGCGACGGGGGGTGTCAAACCCCCCGGCACCGGGACGCCGGAGGAGCAGGTTCAAGATTCAAGGAACCAAGCTGCAAGGAAGATTCAAGGCTTAAGGTCCAAGCAGAGAAGGAGAGTTCTATGGGGTATATCCGCCGTTTGAGGGGCTTGACCGGATAGGGAGGTGTCGCCAAGTTTTGAGGTGCCGATCCGAAGGAATTTCTATGCTTGCTGACCTACTTATCGGTGATCCCGCGCCTAGCTTTCGAGCTTTGGCCGTCGGTTTGGATTATCCGCCGGATGGCGCGGAGGTCGCCTCGGACGCGTTGCGCGGGCAGCGCGTCGTCCTCTATTTTTACCCGGAGGATGACACGCCCGGCTGCACGGAGCAGGCGTGCGCCATCCGCGACGCCTGGGACGACTTCCGGCAATGCGCCAAACTCTTCGGGGTGAACAGCGGCCCGGTGGAGGAGCATCGGCGATTCATCGAGAAATTTGCCTTGCCCTTTCCGCTGCTCAGCGACCCGGACAACGAGATTGCCAAGGCCTATGGCTTGTGGCTGGGAGAAGGCGGCGGCGGAGATGCCGAAGGGGGCGAGGCGACGGAACGTTCCACGTTCATCCTCGGCGCGGACGGGCGCATCGAGCGGGTGTTGCGTCAGGTCAAACCCGCCGAACACGCCAACTTTCTCCTGGACATCCTGCGGTCTCCGTCAGGGCAGGCCAAGACCGGCTAACTGCCTATCCGGAAAACCCACGCGTTTTTTCTTACGCCCCTGCCGGGGCTTCGGGCGAATGGCGCTTTTCCCCGGGGCTTACGCCCCGGGCTAAACTCTGCCGCCCCTGCCGGGGCTGGGAACCGGGTTTTTCGGATCGGCAGTAAGTACCCCGTAATCGAAGAAACGTGGCACTTTTTCGAGGGCATTTCGCAGTGATGGCGAGCACCCAAAAACTTCGATTACGCTGTAGTAAGTAGGTACGAGAAGGTTTCCAGGTGGATGGCGATCTCCGAGCGCCAGGTTTTCGGGACCGCGCCGCGGTCGAAAAGGCTTGGC
>CAHJWO010000102.1 GCA_903642295.1 PVC group bacterium
TGTGTTCCCTGCGGCGCAGCCGCCATTCTTCCAAGCTTTTTAGACCGTTGAGCGGTCCCGAAAACATGGCGCTCGGAGATCGCCATCCACCTGGAAACCTTCTCGTCCATACTTAGACTTCTTTCCTAATAGCGTTTGCCAAGCGCCCGCTCCCAAACCTCTGTCATCCTGAGCGAGTGAAACGAGCCGAAGGACCTTCCACTGTGCCCGTTCTGTGGGGCTGCTCTCGGCGGGGCGACTACCAGTCCTGTGTTGTGAAAGAGGTCAACTCAACGATTTCTTCGTGCGCCGCCTCCTCAACGGGAACGGCATACAAGTAGGGACACCTGTCCCGGGCGTCTGTCGCAGTCCGCAGGCCCTTCCGTCCGGTGGATCGTGACCTCCGAACGCAATCGCAAACCGTTTCCCGCGCACGGGCTCGTTTCTTCCGTGATCGTTGCACGACTCTGAGGATCGCGGCCGGGAATGATCATCGCGGAAGTTTACGAACGTCTGGGACAGGCAGCCCCACCTTGGAAAACAAAAAAGGGAGAAGCGCTGCCGCTCCTCCCTTTTTCAACGATCCCACTGCCAACGGACGATTTTTATTTGGAATGATCCTTCGCGTCCTTGCCCTCGTGCGGCATCATGTGCGCTTCCTTCGGGCCGTAGCGGAAAATTAGCGCTCCGCTCACGATGTTGATCTGCTCGTTGTACTTACCGTTGAGCGTGTGACCCTGGGCGTCCGTCGAGCGGAGCGCCGGGTCGTTCACGAACTCGTGCAGGTACGATACCTCCAGGTCCGTATCGACGTGCGCCGGCAGGAACGGACTGTTGAACCCGAACGCGTGGTACTTCACACCAACCGATGCCAGGATGCGGTCGCCGTCCGGGATGCGCGTATTGCGCACCGCTTGGCTCGGCACCGGCGTCTCGTCATAACCGCCGCCCAGGGATATCGTCAGATCCTTGATCGGACGGTACTGGATGGCTCCCGTATAGCGGAAGGCATCCTGGAACTGGTTGTTGATGCCGGGACGGCCCAGGGACGTATCGGTGACGAACGTCGCCTGCGAGCGCGGATTCTCGAAGTTGATCGGGATGGAACTCAGCCGGCCCCAGCGGGTCCACGTCAGATCACCCATGACGGTGAACTTCTCCGCGATGTCCTGCGAGACGGCGAAGTTGTAGATTTCCGGCAGCTTGAGTTCGGCGTTGCCGTCCTGGCCGTCGAACGTATTGTTGCCCGGTCCCAGGCGGAAAACGCCCGGCACCCGGTTGAAGCTCACCCGGCCCGTGTAGTTCTGGGTGATGCCCGAACGGTACGAAACGCCGATCTTGCCGCTGCCCAGAAAGGGCACCTGACCGGGCTTGAGGTACTCGACGAGTCCGCCGACGTTGAAGCCGTAGCTCACGTCCGAGCCTTCCAGGCGCAGCACGCCGTCGTTGCGGCCCGGAGCAAAGCCGGGGATATGATTCGCAAACCCGAGCAGGCCGAAGTCAATGGCCTGCGTCAGCACCGCGCTCGAATACTGGGCGTCGAAGCCCGCGCCCACGCTCAGGAACTTCCAGCGGTACGCTGCCGAGAAGCCGTAGTCGATGGTGCGCAGAACGCTGGTCAGCGAGTTATAGCGGCCCACCCAATGCGGATCATAATCGACGACCTCGCCGAAGGGCACCGTGACGCCGATGCCGAGCGTCAACTGGCCGTACTTCGGGTCTTTGAGGACGGTGGCCGTGATGTAGGTCTGATCGATGGCCTCGCTGCGCGGGGCGCTGCCGCCGTCGCTGCCCCGGATGGGCGTGCCGAAGGAGTAATGGGAGCCGCGGTTGTCGAACTCGGCGCGGGGGCTGATGTAAGCGCCGGAGCTTTCCGTCTGGACGCCGTCCAGATAGGCCATGCCCGCCGGGTTGAAGAACAGGGTGCCGGGGTCTTGCGGATTCGCCATGTTGGCAAATGACGTGCCGATGGCGCTGGCGCTCTGGTCGCTCAGGGAGAAAGCACCGGCATGGGCAGCGTGGGTACCGGCAGTGAGGAACAACGCACTGGCCAAGGCCGACGCGCCGCAAGTCCGCAGGGAGAAACGCGGGGATTTCATGGGGATGTAGGGGGTAGGGAATGAACGCCGAGACGCCGGGGTTAAGGGGTTGGCGGAACGGAGTTCGCGCTGATTGTAGAGATCTCCCGGCGATTGAGCAACCCGGCATTTGCGAAAAAAACGACAAATTCGACCCATTGGCAAAAGCGAATCAAATTGGGACAGCAGCGACGAGGAAATCAACCTTCCGTAATCCACCCGTTACGGCCCTTCAACGCACCCCGGAAGGATACGGGGGATAACTGATTTTCGCTTGGATGCCTCGCTCCATCCCTCTTCCTTCTGTCATCCTGAGCGAGTGAACCGAGTCTGCGAATCGAAGGGAGCCGCAGGCAAATCGGCGCAGCCAAACGAGCCGAAGGACCTTCCGCCGATCCAACTGAAGACGGCTCCATCTAACAGTCGTCGCAGCGATCAGCCCTTTTCCCGTTCGGCCAAGGCGTGTTCCCGGCGGCGAGCGGCGATGGCATGGAGACGATGGTCCTCCGGGGTTTCCAGCATCAACGCCGGAACGGGGCAGGGTCGGCCCTCGTCATCGAGGCGGACGAAGGTCAGCCAGCACTCGTTGGTGTGCCTCCTTCGTCCCGTGGCGATGTCCTCGGCGAACACATCCACCATGATGGACATGCTCGTACGCCCCACATGTACCACCCGCGCGCGCATCTCGACGAGTTGGCCCGTGCGAATCGGTTCCTTGAAGAGGACCTTGTCGATGGAAAGCGTCGTGGCTTGGCCCCCGGCGTAACGAACGGCGCTCAGGCCCGCGCAGCGGTCCATCATGCTCAGGATAACTCCGCCGAAGACCGACGCCGGGCGCAACCCGTTGGCGTGGTGAGGCATCATGATGTCGGCGATGACGGCTTCGGAGTGCCGGGGGGTCTTGGTTTCCACGCAAAATGCTATTTGGGGCTGCCGCTGCCGAAGTAATTATCCTTCGGGCTGCCCGTGGGCACAGCGTCGCCCGTTCGAGTCAACGTGAGGTGACGGGAGGAGGGGTCCATGCCTTGAATGACCCCATTCGCGCTGGGGAGATCGAAGAGATCGTTCCAGTCCGTGTGACCATTCCAAGCAACGAGCAATTTTTTCTCGAACACGCTCCAGCGCCCGCTCAGATCGCCTCCCGAAAAGGTGCCGTCCGCTTTGAAGTCGCACACGACCGGGCTGACGACGCCGTTTTTGAACTCCTGCCTGCCCACGATTGAAGCCAGGAGATCGGGCGGCATCGGGATGTCCTGGCGGAACAGGGTGAGCGCCCCGCCCTGCTGGTCTTTGCCGTGCAAGACGCCATCGCGCACGGGCAGGTCATAGGTGTTCGCGCCGACGCCGTCCAGGTGGGCAATGAACTGGGTCGGAGTCAGTTCCCAGGTGCCGACCCGCTTGCCGTCGAGGAACAAAGCATGGTCGGCGTTGAAGCTCTGCTCGCTCCGCGCGGCGTTGGTCCGGACCAGCACGGTCCATTTCCCGATGATCTGCGCCTCTCCCACCAACCCCGGGCCAGCCGTTACCCCCGCCGTCCGCAAAGAAAGCGCGTCCACGACCCGCGCCTCGCCGACGACCAACGCAAATCCCAGCGTGGTTCCCCGTCCGACGAATTCCGCCCGTCGCACAACCCCGCGCACCGGCAGTTCCGACTTCGCCGCCACCTTGGCCAGCGGGGCGGCGTCGGCCGCACGGAACAGCCCCGTCACCGTCGCCGGAACGGTGGTGCCGTGGTAAAGAACGTCCTGCGCCTTGCCGGTCGCCTGGTACGCGTAACCATCGTCCGTCGTTGCCTGCGTGCTCGCCAGCATCAGGCGCAGCGCCGCTGCCCGGCCCACGAAATTCTTTGCGAGGAATGCATTGGCAGCCTCCACCCCGGCCGGATTGGGCAACCCCCGCGCCATGACTTCGATGTTCGGCGGCAACGCGCGCAAAATATCTGCGGCGTCGCCGATCTCGTTGACCGCCGGGGCGCCGGGACCTCCCCCGGGGTTCGTCGCCACGGCGGGGACAACGGGGGCCACCGTCGGCACCGGCGTGGCGGCGGCAGCAAGATCGACGATCTCGCTCGACTTTTTGGGCACCGTGCCCAACATCGCAAACTGCTCGCTGAGCCGGTCCTTCGTTAGCGTGATCCGTCCGCCGCTCTGGGTGTGCGGGATCGTGGAGCCGAAATCACCCTTCATCGGCTCTTTTTCAAATTCCACGCTCAACGGGCCGTTGATGAACGACGGGGGCTCACTGCCGCCGCTGGCGTAGTATGCGTGGACCTTGAGCGGAGCGGTTTCCTTGGACCAGTGGAGCTGGGTTTTCGGCTCGAAGCGGCAGCTTTCGAATACGCAATCTTTCGTACAGGCGAGAAACGACTGCGGCACGTCGCAATCCACGAATCGGCATTTTTCGAACACCATGTCGTCCTTGCCCATCCAGGAGTTATCCTCCTTGAAGCCGACGGGCGGCAGCTTCACGCTGTAAACGGTGCAATGGGACGCGTGGACCGAATAGTCGAGCGGATACAGGTCCCCTCGGACCACCTTTTTGGTGAAGACGCAGTTGTCGTACTTCCAGCGGGTGCTCCACCAGAATAAGAACCAGCCATCGTCCTTGGCGAAATCACAGTCTTCGAGCACCGAGTCGATGAAGTGGCCCCCGGCGTTCATCTTCGTGGTAAAGCGGCAGCGGCGCAGCAGCGTGCCTTCGATGTGATAATGCTGCTTGCCACCCCGGGTCAGGAAAGCGCCCCCTTCGATCAACGTATGGGGCTGAGTGCGAACGGTGAAATCACCGTCGACCCCGATGGGCTTGGCGGCCCGATAGGACCCGGCGGGCAGAACAATCTCCTTATCCCAAATCGCCGCTTGGTAACTGGCTGCGCCGGGAACCTGCCCACGCGAGGTGGCCGCAAAAAACAGGAGGCTGAGGAGGAAGAACGGGACCCGCATAAACGTCAATGACTTTGCAGGCGGTCGAGGAAATAACAAGCCTAAAACCCCTCTTCCGCCCCCCTTCCCTTCCTTTACGCCCCTGCGTTCGATCCCTGTTTTATTCCCTCACCGACTCACCACCGAATACAGGCTCGCAATCTCCCCGGCAAACTTCTTTACAATTTCCCGCCGCTTGAGCTTTTGCGTCGGCGTCAATTCACCGGAATCGGCGGTCCACTCCTGAGCTAGCAGGCGAAAATCCTTGACCTGCGCGTACTGCGCGAAGTCGGCGTTGAGGCGTTTTACCTCGCTTGCGATCAGCGCGTGGACGGCCGGTTCGCGGACCAGGTCGGCGTCGGCGGCGGGGAGCGGCTCGTGCGCGCCGAGATGCGTGCGGACGGCCGTGAAATTCGGCACGATGAGCGCGCCGGGAAATTTTTGATATTCGCCGACGACCATCGCCTGCGCAACGTAAGGCGATTCCTTCAGTCGGTTTTCCAGGGGCTGCGGCGCGATGTACTTGCCGCCGCTCGTCTTGAAGATTTCCTTCTTGCGGTCGGTGATGCGCAGGAAGCGCACGCCGTCCTCGCCCTCGACGAATTCGCCCACGTCACCTGTGTGCAGGTAACCATCGGAATCCACCGTTTCGGCGGTGAGATCGGGACGATGGTAGTAACCTAACATCACGTTGGGTCCCCGGTAGAGAATCTCACCGTCCTCGGCGATTTTCACCTCCCCGCCTTCGATCACCTGGCCTACCGTGCCGATGCGGTGCGCGCCGTGCTCGCGGTGGTTGCTGGTGATGACCGGCGCGGCCTCGGTCGGGCCGTACCCTTCGTACACCTTGACGCCCGCGTTCCAGAAGATGCGGGCAAGGCGCGGGTTGAGCGCCGCACTGCCGCAGACGATGCCGTTGACGCGCCCGCCGAGCGCCGCGCGCCATTTGGAGAAAACGAGCTGGTCGGCGGCGGCGAGTCGGACGTGATCCGCCATGGGAATGGGAGCCTCCGGGTCGATGCGCTCGGCGAGTTCGAGTGCCCAGAAAAAAAGCTGCTTCCGGCGACCGTTGAGCGCGTTGCCCCGCGCCATGATCCGCTCGAACACTTTTTCTAATATCCGGGGAACGGCGGCGAAAAATCGGGGGCGGATTTCGCGCATGTTCTCGCCGATGCGGTCCAGGCTTTCGGCGTAGTACACGGGCATCCCGCTGTAGAGGTAAGCGTTGGTCAGCGTGCGCTCGAAAATGTGGCAGAGCGGCAGGAAGGAAATCGTCCGCTCGCCCGGAACGGCGTGGATAAGCGGCACGATGGCCATGCAGTTGCTCACGAGGTTGGTATGCGAGAGCATGACACCCTTGGGTTGGCCCGTGGTGCCGCTGGTGTAGATGAGCGTGGCGAGGTCCTCGGGCCGAACGGCGGCGGCGATCTCGTCCAGCGCGCGGTTGGTCTCGGCCGGGTGTTCGCTCAGGAGCGTTTCGCCTGCCAGACGAAGACCGTGCCAGGAACAGGCAGCGGCGCAAGTATCGGAGGACGAGGAGTCGTACGTGTAAATCGCCTGGAGGGCCGGGAGGCGGTCGATCACCGTGGCTACTTTCGCGCGGAGAGCTTCCGTGGAAACAAAAACTAACTTCGAGCCGGAATCCTCTAATATGTAGTGAACTTCCTCGGAAGTGAGCGTGGGATAGATGGGAACGTGAACCGCACCCAAGCTCAATACCGCGAGGTCAATGAAGTTCCACTCGGGGCGATTGGTCTCGGTCGAGTTGGCGATCAGGTCGCCGGGGCGGACGCCCGCCGCATGGAGTCCGGCGGCAAGCGCGCGCACGGTATTCGCGATTTCCTGCGCGGAATATTTGCGCCATTCGCCATTGACCTTGGAAGCCAGGGCGTCGGGCTGCGGGTACTGGCTGATCTGGTGGGTGAGGAGATCGAAGATGCGCGTCGGCACGGGCGGGGCGGGTTTACTGGGCGCACCCGCCGGGAGCGGCTGATCGTGCGGCAGCGTGTCCAGAAGCGCCTGCGCGACACGTTTGCCGGAAGCCTGCAGGAGATGACGCGGAATGGGAAATTGGAGTTTCATGGTGCGATGGCAGCGCGGTCAATCCAACGCGATGGGGGCAGCCAGGCAGGCGGCGGGGATGCCGAAACTATCCACCAGCGCGACGGCGTCGCGGCGGAGATCGGCGCAGAGGATGTCCACGGCGGCGCCGAGCAGACGGGCGCGGCGGGGTGGGAGAACGCCGTTTTCCAAGAACCAGGCGCGGCCCCGTTCCAAATGGTGCAAGGCGAAGAGGCTGCGCAGCTTGCCCAGGATCGGGCAGAGGGTCGCATCAGGGCAATCGCGGATGGCGTCGTGGAAACGTTCGAGGATGACGCGCTCGACGTGCGCATTGGCGAGGGCCAGCAGTTCGTTCTGCATGGAGGTGAACGCGGCGTAGCTGGTCAGGCGACCGTTCGCCGTGAGCGAGCGGAGCTTCTGGCCCGCCGCGATCAGGAGACTTTCCTCCCGGAAACGGAAGAGGGCGAGTTGCGCATCGCCCCCCGCCAGATCGCCCGTGCGGAAAGCAGAAAAAGGGCTGCGGGCCCGGAGCGTCGAAAGTTTTTGCGCCACGGCCCAGCGGGCGAGATGCGTCTTGCTCTTGCCCTTGAAACGGGCCGCGAAATCCGTGAGTAGATTCTTGGCGACGAGTTGCATGAGGACGGTATTGTCGCCCTCGAAGGTCGTGAAGATGTCGCTGTCGGCTTTGAGCGCGGCAAAGCGGTTGATGGCGAGATAGCCTTCCCCGCCGCAGGCCTCCCGGCCCGTTTGCAGCGTCTGCGTGGTGTTCCAGGTCGAGAACGCTTTCAGGCCGGCGGCGAGGGTTTCGACCTGACGAAATTCCTCGGGGCCGGTGGTAAGAATGAGGTTCGTGAGATACTTGAAACTGAAGTCCAGTGCGTAGGCATTGGCGAGGAGCGGCAAGAGGCGGCGCTGGTGCGCGGGGTAGTCGAGCAGGATCGTTTCCGGCTGGCCTTCGGCGGGACCGAACTGACGGCGGCGCGCGGCGTAACGCACGGCGATGGCGAGACCGCTCTTGGCGATGCTCAGACCGCTGTGCCCAACGGAAACCCGACCACCCACCAGCGTGCCGAGGGTGGTAAAGAAACGGGCGGCGGGGTTCTTGATGTTAGAAGTGTAGGTTCCGTCGGCCGCGACCTGCGCGAACCGGTCTAACATTTCGACGCGCGGGACGCGCGCGTGGTCAAACCAGATGCGGCCATTGTCCACGCCGTTGAGGCCAAGTTTCTGCCCGTTGTCCTCCAGACGGATGCCCGGGAGCGGGACACCGTGGTCATCGCGGATGGGGACTACGAAGGCGTGGACGCCATGCGATTCGCCATTGGTTTTGAGTTGGGCGAAGACCGTGGCGATCCGCCCGTGCGCGCCCGCGTTGCCGATGTAGTTCTTGCCCGATGTGAAAGTGGGGGAATGGAGGTCGAACTGCTGGGTGGCAGGATCGTAAGTAGCCGTCGTTTCGAGGTCGCGGACGTTGGAGCCGTGGCCGATTTCCGTCATGGCGAAACAACCCAGGAGGTCGGTTGTGGCCGTGGCCGGAAGGTATTTCTGGTGATGGTAGTCGGTGCCGAGGCGCAGGACGCTGCCGCCCCAGAGGCCGAACTGCACGCCGAACTTGATAACGAGACTAATGTCGTGGAAGCCGAGGGTTTCAAACGCGGCCATGAAGGCAGCGAGATCGTCCTTGCCGCCGACGGCGCGCGGGAGGAAGAGCCAGCCGATGCCCTGTTGGGCGAGCTCGCGCGTCCAGCCGAGAACTTTTTCGCGCAGACCAGCGGTGTCCGTGCCGTCATAGTAGCGGAAGGTCGGTTGCGAAAGGATGTCGCGGACCTTTTGCTTGATCGCGGATTGGCCGCCGTCGAGCAGGTGAAGCATCGCAGCGGGGTCGAAGCCGGGCTTGTCCTGGAGGATCGGCGGGTAGCCGCGCAGGGCGGAGTCGTCGATGGGAGCCTGACCCGCGCGAGGATCGGCGGTGGTGCCGGGGGTCGGGTCGCCGGAGACAGCAGAACGGTCGCGCGCCGGGGCGTGGACGTTGGTGTTGGCGGCGGTGCCAGCGGGGAGTTCTTCGATGGCGGAGGGGGGCATCATAAAAGAGCGTTTTGACGTGGGAGAAGAATGGTCAGCGTGCAGCGGAGCGGGACAGGTAGGGAGGCCTCTCCGAGGCCGTCCCTCATTTCTCTGGCCGTCGTCAGCGATGGGCCGTTCCCTAAAATAGTCAGGGCAGGCCTCGGAGAGGACTCCCTACCTCGGGACGACCGGTGGCTCCACCACCTGTTGAGCGACGTTCTCATGGTTACACGCCGACGGGTTCGGCCTGCTCGACGTACACTTTGGCCTCGGCATCCAACGAGGGTTCGCTGGTAGCTCCGGGCTTGGCGGAGACGTAAAAAGTCCCACCGTTCGCGGCAAGCTCGCGGAGTCTCTTGGCGGGGCGGAAATGCGGTCCGGCGGTGGCGGCGAGTTCGTTCAGACGAGCGACGATTTCCGGGAGTCCGCGGGTATCGGCGTAGCGAAGCGGGCCGCCGCGGAAGGGTGCCCAGCCAGTGCCCATGATCATCCCGAAATCCACGTCCTCGGGGGCGGCCACGACGGCTTCCTCCAACACGCGGGCAGCCTCGTTGACCATCACGAGAACCAGGCGGTCGCGCAGGAGGGCGTCCTCTTTGGCGACGTGGGTTTCATCCTGGCCCTGGGTGGTGCGGCGGGGGTGAGCGGAAGCGAGTTCCGGGTTAAGCGGCGGGAGGGCATCATCCCCCTTCTTTGCATCGGCGCTGTCGTAGAGGTAGATGCCCTTGCCGGCCTTGCGGCCGAGCCAGCCGTTCTGGATCATGCTGCCGACCATCGCGCCCGCACCGCCGTCGGGCGGCATGGAGCCGGGCAGGCGCCTGGTGAGGTCGCGGGCGACATGGTTGCCCACGTCCACGCCAACCTCGTCCAGCAAGCGGAGCGGACCCATCGGCATTCCGAAATCGAGCATGAGGCGGTCGAGGCGTTCCGCGCCGTAACCGTCCTCGAAAGTGAGGCGCAGGGCCTCGCTCATGTAGGGCAGGAGGACCCGATTGACCAGGAAACCCGGCGTGTCCTTGACGATGACCGGGAGTTTGCCGATGCCTTTGACGTAACTCAGGGCAGTGTTGAGCGCGGCGGCGTCCGTCCGTGCACCCCGGACGATCTCGACGAGCTGCATCCGGTGGACCGGGTTGAAGAAATGGATGCCCACCACACTGCCGGGTCGCTGGAGGCCCTCGGCGATGGTGTCGATGCTGAGCGCGCTGGTATTGGTGGCGAGCACCGTGCCGGGGGCGACCTGGGATTCGAGGGAGGTGAAGATTTGCTGCTTGAGGTCGAGGCGTTCGACGGCGGCTTCGATGACGAGGTCCACGCCGCGCAAGGGCACGTCGCCGGAGACAGGAACGACGCGGTCGTAACCCGCTTGCGCATCGGCCTGCGTGAAGACGCGGCGCTTGGCGGCGTCCGTGAAAATCTTGGCGATGGACTGCATTCCTTTGGCCAGCGCAGCGGCGTTGATATCCTTGAGGAGGACTTTCAGGCCGCGTCCAGCGGACCATTGCGCGATGCCCGCGCCCATGAGGCCCGCGCCGACGACGGCGACTTTTTTGACCGGTTGGGTGGAGGTGGCGGGGTCGAGGGCGAGGTCGGCGGGGAGTCTGGTTTTCTTGGCGCGCTCCTGGAGGAAGAAGATGCCCATGAGATGGCGGGCGGCTTCCGTTTTGGCGAGGTCGATGAAGGCGTCGCGTTCCAGGCGGAGAGCATTTTCCTCGGTGGCGCCGAGGGCGGCGGTGGCGACCGCAATGGCGCGTGGCGCAGCGGGGTAATTGCCGCGCGTTTTGGCGAGTGCGTTCCTACGGGCGAGCGCAGCCACGACCTGGCGCGCACCGGGGAGGTTGGCAGGAATTGCCTTGGGCGCCGGGCGCTTGCCGCGTTTGACGAGGCGCTCGGCGGTGGCGAGCATCCCTTCGGGATAGGCGATGTCGTCCACCAGGCCGGATTTGAGGGCCGGGACGCCTGCGAGCTGCTTGCCGGTAAGGATGATTTCCAGCGCTTTGGGGAGGCCGACGAGGCGCGGGAGGCGGACGCTGCCGCCCCAGGCCGGGAGAATGCCGATCTGGACTTCGGGCAGACCGAGCTTGGTCGCGGCGTCGTTGCAGGCGACGCGCCAGTCGCAGGCGAGGGTTAACTCCAGACCGCCGCCGACGCAGACGCCCTGGACGGCGGCGACCGTGGGTACGGAGAGGGCCGCGATGCGGTTGAAGGTGCGATGGCCGTTGTCGATGATGTTGCCGAGGCGTTCGTCCGTCATCGGGCCGCTCGTGAAACCGTGGAGGTCCGCGCCAGCAATGAAGATTTTGCCCTTGGCGCTGAGAAAGACGACGCCCTGGACGGGGCCGGTTTTGGTCTGGGATTCGAGGAAGTCGAGATGGGCGTTGAGTTCCTCGAAGGTGCGCGTGTCGAAGATGTTGGCGACGCTTTCGGCGCGGTCGAACGTGAGGAGGCAGAGGCCGTCGGGGCGGACCTCGCGGTGGATGTTCTGGAAGTCGGCGGTCATGGGAGAGAACGGGGATTTATAACGCAGAGACGCGGAGACTCGCGGAGAGGGAGGGAGGAGAGGGTGGCGTTTGCGCGTTGGGATAGGGGTTGCCGTGTGATCAACATTTCGCTGCCGCGGGCCGGAAGGTCCTTCGACTGCGCTCGTGCCTCGCTTCGCTCAAGATGACAAAGTCTTTTCGGCAGACTCGGTTACCATATACAAAGTTAGACCGTTTCGACCCAGAGGGCGCCACCCTGGCCGCCGCCGACGCAGAGGGAGAGAAGAGCGCGTTTCAATTTGCGACGGTGGAGTTCTTTGAGGGCGGTCAGGACGAGACGGCTGCCGGTAACGCCAACCGGGTGGCCGAGGGCAATGGCACCGCCGTTTACGTTGAGGATTTCATCGGGAATCTCGCCAAGGGCGCTGTCGCGGCCGAGTTTTTCGCGGCAGTACTTCGCGTCCTTCGCGGCGCGCTGGCAGCCGATGACCTGGGCGGCAAAAGCTTCGTTGATTTCAATGAGGTCAGCGTCCTTGATGCCGAGGCCGTAGCGTCCCTCAGCTTTATTGATCGCGTACGCCGGACCCAGGCCCATGCGCGTGGGATCGCAGCCCGCGTACTGGAAGCCAACGAGCTTGCCGAGCGGGGTGAGGCCACTGGCTTTGAGGGCTTTTTCGTTCATCATCAGGAGGGCGACCGCGCCGTCCGTGATCTGCGAGGCGTTACCTGCCGTGACGCTGCCGCTGACGCGCTCGAAGACCGGCTTGAGCTTGGCGAGGGCTTCGAGGGTCTGACCTTTGCGCGGGCCGTTGTCCTCGTCGATGTAGGTCTGACCGTTGCGGACTTTCGTGAGATAGACGGGCGTGGTTTCCTCCTTGAGCTTATCCTTGGCGGCGACCGCCTTGAGGTGGGAGGCGAGAGAGAATTTGTCCTGATCGTCGCGGGTGATGTTGAAGTCGCGCGCGACGTTCTCGGCGGTCTGACCCATGTTGAGGCCGCTGACAGGATCCGAGAGACCGAGTTGCAGCCCGACGCGGGGTTTGAAATCCTCCGGGCGGAAACTGGAGGCGACCGCGAGCTTTTCCTGCCACGTCTTGGCGCGGGAAAGGGTCATGAACTTCTTCGCGGCGGTGGCGCTGTAGAGCAGCGGCACGAGGGACATGTTCTCGGTGCCGCCGACCAGGAAGGTGTCGCCGCGGCCAACCATCATTTTCTCGGCGGCCTGCGTGACGCTCTCGAAACCGGAGGCGCAGTTGCGGTGGACCGTGACGGCGCTGACGGTTTCCGGGATGCCGGCGCGAAGGGCGATGACACGGGCGATATTGGCGGCGTCGGCGGGTTGGGCGACGCAGCCCATGATGACTTCCTCGATGGTAGCGGGATCAAGGCCGGTCTTGGCGAGGAGTTCGGCGACGGCGACGCGGCCCAGCTCGGTCGCGTCGGTCTCGGCGAAAGCGGTGCCCATTTTGGCAAAGGGCGTGCGGACGCCGTCCACGATGTAGATGGGTTGGTCGAAGTTCATGGGAAGAGGGGAAGGATGTGGGGGGGCAGTGATCGAGAAGGGAGCGCGGAGTTTCAACGCGAAGACGCGAAGGACGCAGAGGCTCTCAAAGAGAAGGGGGAAGAAGAAAGAAATCGAGCCGGGCGGGCGGGGCGGGAGCAGGTTTAGTTTCTTTATTAAACGGCGTTCAAATCTGGAATGCAAGAAAAATTTTGAACGTTGTTTAATTTTGTTGAACGTCGTTCAAGGAGGGTGCATGTTGAGGTCGGGCAGCGACCGCGCGGCCCCTGACTCCTTGACTGATCGCCATGTCCGAAACTTCCGTTGCTCCCCTCCCCGCCGCCCCCCGGGGCCGCAAGACGCCTGCCGCCAAGTTGAAACCGGCGGCACCGGCGGCGCGCAAGCGGCATTCGCCGCCGGAGAACGGGGATCGGCGCGCGCACATCCTGGCGGCGGCGCAACGCGTGTTCGAGGAGAAGGGACTCGATGGCGCGAATATGCGGGCCATCGCGCTGGAGGCCGGGTACACGCCGGGCGCGATTTACTTCTATTATAAGAGCCAGGAAGAGATTTACGCGGACCTGCTCTCCATGAGCCTGTGGCGGCTGCGCGACGCGACGCAGGCGGCGGTGCGGGGCCTCTCCTTGCCGTCCGAGCGGGTAGCGGCGGGGGCGCTGGCCTTTTACGATCACTACGCCGCGCAGCCCGACGAGATGAGCCTCGGTTTCTACCTGCACCGCGGGCTGGGTCCGCACGGGTTGACCGAGAAGCTGGACGAAAAGCTCAACGCCCAGTTCTGGATGACGCTGACCGCCGTGCTGGACCCGCTGCTGGAAACCGGGCGTTCGCAAGCGGAAGCCGTGCGCGAATTGACGGCCATCTTCGCCCATGCCGCCGGGTTGCTGCTGCTCGTCCATACGGGGCGCATCCGGATGTTCCGGCAGGATGGACGGGAGATGTTTCGGATGTTCCTGGAGAGGACGGTGGGGAGAAAGGCGGAAGTGGGAAGCGGGCACGCGGAAGTGTAGGACGGTCACGGATGCAATCCTCTTTCTGCGGATCGCTTTTGAATGATCCCCGG
>CAHJWO010000103.1 GCA_903642295.1 PVC group bacterium
CCCGAGCCCTCGACTTGGGCAGCGATGGTCGGCGGAATGGGCGCTCTCGCCTTGGTTCTTCGCCGCCGCCGCGTGGCCTGAGTCAAACGCTTCTGTTCTCTCAAAGGCCGCTCCCTCGGGAGCGGCCTTTTTGTTTCGGCTCCACCAATTTGTTCGGCCTTATCGACACCGGAAATGCTCGCGGTCCGGTTCCTGTCCTGATACCTTTCGGAAAAATATTGCGTTGGAGATCTTTGCTTCACCTGCGACGCCTGCGCTATCTGCGACATAAATCCCGATTTAACTCCACTTTCCGCCCCGAAATTCCCCCTCACCCATTTTCCCATGCAAACGCCTGCGCTCCCGCCCTTCGACCACGTTCCGGCTGCCTACACCGGCCCCAGCGCCGAAGAGGTCCTGGCGATGCGTCAAGAGTTTCTCAGCCCAGCCCTTTTTCATTACTACCAGAAGCCCCTGATGATCGTGGAGGGTCGGGGCCAGTATCTCTTCGACGAGAAGGGCCGCCGCTATCTGGACGCCTTTGCAGGGATCGTGACGGTCAGCGTCGGGCATTGTCACCCGCACGTCATCGCCGCCACCAACCGGCAGAACGAAACCCTCCAGCACACCAGTACCATCTACCTCCACCCGAACATCGCTGAGTACGGGAAAGCCCTCGCGGCGCGGATGCCCGGCGACCTGAAGGTGTGCTACTTCGTCAACAGCGGCTCGGAGGCGAACGACCTCGCCCTGCTCATGGCCCGCGCCTACACGGGCAACTACGACGTGGTTGCCCTGCGCAACGCCTATCACGGCGGCAACAGCAGCGGCATGGGCCTGACCGCCCACTCCACCTGGAAGTTTAACGTCCCCCACTCCTTCGGCGTCCACCACGCCATCGCGCCCGATACCTACCGCGGCGTCTTTGGCCCCGACGACCCCGACGCCGGACGCAAGTACGCCGACGACGTGAAGAGCGTCATCGACTACGCCACGCCCGGCAAGGTGGCCGGTTTCTTCGCGGAATCCATCCAGGGCGTCGGCGGAGCCATCGTGTTCCCGGACGGCTATTTACAACAAGCCTACGCCCACGTCCGGGCGGCGGATGGCCTTTGCATCGCGGACGAGGTGCAGGCGGGGTTTGGCCGCACCGGCACGCATTACTGGGGCTTCGAGACCCAGGGCGTCATGCCCGACATCGTCACGATGGCCAAGGGCATCGGCAACGGCGTCCCGCTGGCGGCGGTTGTAACCACCCGGGAGATCGCGCAGTCGCTCAAATCCCGGATTCATTTCAACACCTTCGGCGGCAACCCGGTGGTCTGCGCGCAAGGCAAAGCGGTGCTCGAAGTCATTGACCGGGAAGGATTACAGGCAAATTCCCTCCGCGTCGGCAATTACTTGCGGGATGGCCTGCGGAAGCTGGCGGACAAGCATTCGATCATCGGCGACGTGCGCGGGCGCGGCCTGATGATCGGAGCCGAACTGGTCAAGGATCGCAGCACCAAGGTTCCGGCGAAGGACGAGACCGCCCGCGTCTTCGAGTTGGCCAAGGACCACGGGCTGCTGATCGGCAAGGGCGGGTTCTTCGGGAACGTCCTGCGTATCAAGCCGCCCATGTGTCTGCACCAGGGCGACGCGGATTTCCTGCTCGACGTGCTGGACCTTTGTCTGGACAAGCTTTGAGGCGGCGGGTGCGAACTCTCGGCAGGACGGGGCGGCGAGCCGGCACGAATAGGAATTTCCAATGTCCATCCTTCGCCATGCTGCCGGTATTCGCCTGCTTGCTCGTTTCCTCCTTCGCGGCCGCTGTTTGCTGGCGGTGACCGCATTTGCGGCCGGGTGCAGTTCGCTCCCACCCGAGAAGTTCGCCGACACGACGCCGCGTTTCGATCCCGTGGCATTTTTCACCGGCCCGACGCATTCGTGGGGTGTCTTCGAGAACCGCGCCGGACAGCCCACCCGCCGGTTCACAACCGCCTGTCAGGGCCGGATGGAAGGTGGCATTCTGCTGTTGGATCAGGATTTCACCTACGACGATGGCCACCACCAACAACGCCACTGGCGGATTCGCCGCGTGGACGCCCATCGTTTCGAGGCGACCGCCAATGACGTGGTCGGGACCGGGACGGGCGAGGCCTACGGCAACGCCTTCCGCTGGGAATACACCGTGGCGCTCCAGTTGGGCAATCCGCTTTTCAACGTCCATTTGAAACAATGGATGTACTTGCAGCCGGACGGACGCACGATGCTCAACCGGGGCACGGTCCGGGTGCTCGGCGTGGAGGTGGCCCAGATCACCGAGCAGTTTCAGCGGGGCTGAAAGGCCCGGCCTTCTTCCGCTGCCTCAAGAAGGGATTCTTGTCGAGACGATGCCGTAACCGAAGTAACACATCGCTCCGACCAGCCCTAACATCAGCACGATCATCAATCGGCTACGCCGGCCAGTCGAAATCTGGTAAATGCCGGTTCCTATCGCCGCCACTCCGAACAGGAAAATGGAGCCGAAAAGTCGGAACGTGGTGTAGGTAAACTCCTCGCTGCCGTTCCAATGTGAATGGGCGCCGGGATCGTGATTGTGGGCGATGACCTCGCGGAGAAAGTTGGCGATGACAGCCATGCCCACGCTCAAAAACAAGCCCAACACCACGAGTAACCAGCCGAGAGGCCGTACGGATTTGGCGGCACCTTGTGGGCTGGTTCCGGGAATTTCGGGAGGAGTCATAGGAAACGGTTCCACCTTCTATCACAAGCGAACTGGTGGGAACAGGAATGTCAGCACGGAGTCGATCCGCGCCGCCCAGGCACCTTCCGTGTGGCCCGCGCCCCCGGCTTCGTGGTAGTGGAGGTCGCGCCCGATCATCCAGCCTTTGGCGATGAGCCGTTCGCGCAATTCCCGCGCCCGTTCCCAGCCTTCCTCCTCCGTGCCGGTATCCAGCCAGATTTTCAGGGGCGGCTTGCGTTTCACCGTCTCAACAAAATCGTAAATCGCACAGTCATCCCACCAGATGGACGGCGACATTACCGCGAGCCGCGTAAACGTCTTGGGATATTTCAACCCCAGGTAGAGGGTGATCAGCCCCCCCAGCGAACTGCCGCCGAGGCCCGTGGACTCCGGCTCCGGGCGCGTGCGGTAGTGCATGTCGATGAAGGGCTTCAGTTCGTCCTTCAAGAATTTTCCGTACCTCGCCCCGAGTCCCTTGCTGCGCCGTTTTTCACCGTAAAACTCGTACATGCCCCGGGTCGGCGTATACTCGTGGACCCGGTCTTCCCGCGCATTATTGACGGCCACGAGGATCGCCGGGGCCATCTCCTTCGCCTGGATCAACCGCTCGGCGGTGTCGTCCGCCTCCCACGCGACGCCGACGAAGGCCGTGGCCGCGTCGAACACGTTCTGGCCGTCGTGCAGGTAGAGCACCGGGTAGCGCCGGCGGGAGCGCGCGTAGCCCGGCGGCAGGTACACCAGCACGTCGCGCCGGTTGCCCAGCAGGCGCGAGGGAAAATCCGCGTGGCGCCGGATGTCGCCCGTCAACGTGTGGCCGTCTTCGCTCATGGTCCGGCACGATATGCGCGAGGTTGGGAAAATTGTCCATCCCCGGAAACGTTTGTCGCTTGTCGCAACGTGATTTTTCTCCATGCTGCCGGGAGCAGCCTGCTGCCGATCTTCATGAACGAACGCTACATCCGCTGGTGGACGCCGCATCTGAGCCGCGATTTCGAGATGCTCGTCTTCGGCGACGGCCACGGGCTGCCGCTGATCTTGTTCCCCACGTCCTACGGACGCTTTTATCAGAACAAGGAATTCGGCCTGGTCGAATCCGTCCGCTGGTTCGTGGAAACAGGCAAGATCACGGTGTACTGCCCGGATTCGGTCGATCTGGATAGCTGGTACAACAAGGGCATCCACCCGGCGGACCGGGTGCGCACGCAGATGGGCTACGAAAACGTGATCGTTCACGACGTGTTCGACTTCGCGCGGCGGGAGAGCGGGCGGCACCACGTCGCCGTGGGCGGGGCGAGTTTCGGGGCGTACCACGCGGCGAACATCGCGTTCCGCAATCCCGGTTGGGTCAGCCACCTGTTCAGCATGGGCGGTGCGTTCGATATAAAGCGGTTCCTGGGCGGCTATTACGACGACAACGTTTTCTTCAACAACCCGCCCGATTACCTCGCCCAATGCCCGGACCCGTGGAAATACGGCCACATGGGCATCGCCCTGGGCACGGGCGAGTGGGACATCTGCCGTGAAGAAAACCATTGGTTTTCAGGCATCCTCCAAAGCAAGGGCATCCGACATCTTCTGGACGAACGCCGCTGGTGCGCGCACGACTGGAACTGGTGGCGCGAGATGCTGCCGTATTATCTCTCTCAAGTGTAACTTCCCTCCCTCATGAAAAAAGCCGGTATTCTCTTTGGCCAGGAAAGCACGTTTCCGCCCGCGCTCCTCGACCGCATCAATTCCAAGGGCCACGGCGACGTGCGCGCCGAACCGGTCCGCATCGACAAGGTCATCCAGGGCGAGCCGTGCGGGTACGACGTGGTGGTGGATCGGATCAGCCAGGACGTGCCTTTCTACCGGGGCTGGCTCAAGAACGCGGCGTTGACCGGGACGGCGGTGCTCAATAACCCGTTCTGGTGGAGCGCCGACGAAAAGTTTTTCAACAACGCGCTGGCGACAAAGATCGGGGTCAGCGTGCCGAAGACCGTGCTGCTGCCGTCCAACGTGAATCCGCCCGACACGAACGGCGGGAGTTTCCGCAACCTCGCTTATCCGATGGACTGGGAGGCAATCTTCAAATACGTCGGGTTCCCGGCATACTTCAAACCGTTCGCGGGCGGTGGGTGGAAGAACGTTTATAAGCTCCACAACGCGGACGAGTTTTTTCGCGCTTACCACGAGACCGGCCAACTCGTGATGATGTTGCAAGAGGAAGTCGTCTTCGACAAATACTACCGCTGCTACTGCATCGACGGACGCAGCGTGCGGATCATGCCCTACGAGCCGCGCAACCCGTTCCACCGCCGCTACGCCGCCGAGTTCGACACGCCGCGCCACCTGTGGCAGCGCATCCACGACGACGTGCTCAAGCTCAACGAGTACCTCGGCTACGACTTCAACACCGTGGAATTTGCCGTGCGCGACGGGGAACCGCTGGCCATCGACTTTTGCAACCCGGCACCTGACGCGGACGTAAACTCCGTCGGGCGGGAAAATTTCGAGTGGGTCATCAATGCCGCCGCCGACATGGTGGTGCGCAAGGCGCGCGAGCACGTGCCCGGGCGCAACAATCTCACCTGGGGCAAATTTGTGCAGACCGCCGCCGGCGGACAGGCTCTGGTTTGACACGGTGGCGGAACACGGCGCGAGGAATACCCACGGCTTATGAGCGCCAGCGACCACGTTTTTACTCTCGGGATCGAGGAAGAATTTCAGATCGTAGACCCTGAGACGCGCGAGTTGCGCTCGCACATCCAGGAGATTCTGGAAGAGGGCAAGGTCACCCTCAAAGAGAACGTCAAGGCGGAGATGCACCAGTCGGTGGTCGAACTCGGCACCGACATCTGCCGCACCGCCGAAGATGCACGCGGACAGGTGATCCGGCTGCGGAGCGAATTGGCGGGCTACGCGGCGAAGACGGGGCTCAAGATCGCCAGCGCGGGGACGCATCCGTTCTCGCACTGGCACGACCAGCGGATTACGGACGATGCCCGTTACGAGGTCATCGTGCGGGACCTCCAGCAAGTGGCCCGCGCGAACCTGATCTTCGGGCTGCACGTTCACGTCGGCATCCCCGACCGCGAATCGGCGATCCACGTGATGAACCAGGCACGGTATTTCCTGCCGCACCTTTTCGCGCTCTCGACGAACTCGCCCTTCTGGCTGGGACGTAATACCGGGTTCAAGGGGTACCGGCTCAAGGTGTTCGAGCGTTTCCCGCGCACCGGTATTCCCGACGCGTTCGAAAGCCTGTCGGAGTACGAGGACTACATAAAATTGCTCATCAAGACGCGCTGCATCGACAACGCCAAGAAAATTTGGTGGGACATCCGGTTGCACCCGTTTTTTAACACGCTGGAAGTCCGGATCTGCGACGCGCAGTCGCGGGTGGACGATACGGTGGCGCTCGCGGCGCTGTGCCAAGCCATCATCTTCAAGCTGTACAAGCTCCAGCGGCAAAACCTGACGTTTCGGCTGTACCGGCGGCGACTGCTCGACGAAAATCGTTGGCGCGCGTGCCGTTACGGCCTGGAAGGCAAGCTGATTGATTTCGGCGCGGAGTCGGAGGTTGACGAGCGCAGTCTCATCCAGGAATTGTTGGATTTTATCGGCACGGAGATGGAGGAACTCGGCAACGGCAAGCAGGTGGAGCACGTCGAGAGCATCCTGCGCGGGGGCAGCGGGGCCGACCGGCAGCTAGAAGTGTGGTCGAACTCGGGCCACGACATGAAAGCGGTGGTCGATCACATTTCGCGCGAGACTTACGAGGGCTTGACCGTGCCCGAGCCGATGGCCGCCGCAAAGAGCTAGACCCAGGAGACTTTCCCGCCAGGGGTCACGCAAACAATTCGTGAAGTGAGATCGTGATTTCCGGCAACGTCTCGCAAGATAAGGTCTGACCCACCGAGTAAGTAGATACCTCCTGGTAAACTCCACTTTGCGGGGAGCGACGCACTTCTACCTGACGAGTTTCCGCCAATATAATCCAGTATTCGGGCACCCCTGCCTCCGCGTACATTGATGCATATTCCCGGTCTGTGGCGACGCTGCTCACCGCGACTTCCACCACCAGCGTGGCGGTCGTCGGATGCTTGCCACGAAAATCAGATCGGATACCCCGCACGACGGAAACGTCCGGCTCAGGTTCAGAATCCGCCAGCCGCAAGGGGCTTTCCTGAAAAACGGTGTATCCACTTGGCAGGTGCTTGCAAACCTCGTCGTAGATCCATCGGGAAAGATCGACGTGCAACGGCGATTTGGACATTTTGTCGATGATGATTCCGTGAATCAGCTCGCCTCGTTTCGGTGCTAATCCTTGGTTCACCAGTGTCTCGTATTCATCAACCGACCAACGAGCCACGCGTTCACGCAGTTCCGGTAGTTCAAGGATCGCGGACATAGACGGAGACAAACCTAGCGGCTCGAAATTCCCTTGTCGAGCCGCCTCTTGCCCCGCAACCATTTCTGCGGCAGAGTCCGCGTTTTCACCGCCATGCCAGACCGCTTGCTTTCCGAACCTGTCGACGCCGAGCTTCAGCCCGGCGCGCACAACGCCATCCATACCTGCCTGCGGCTCCAACCAACCGAGCGGATCACGATCATCACGGATGAGGCCAGCCGGGAGATCGCCGCCTCCCTGGAGCGCGAGGTGATCGCCAACGGCTCGGAATACAGCCTGTTCGTGCTGGAACGCTACGCGACGCGCCCGCTGACCGGGATGCCGCCGGTGATCCTCGATGATCTCGCCAAGTCACAGGTCTCGATCTTCGCGGCCATCACGCAGACGGGCGAACTCGGCTCGCGCATCCAGATGACGGCGGTCGTCAACGCGCACAAGATTCGCCACGGGCACATGGTCAATATCAACAAGCAGATCATGCTCGAAGGGATGCGCGCGGACTTCCTGGCGGTCGATGCGCTCAGCCAGCGGTTGGTGGAGCGCGCGCGGAAAGCCGAGCGCGTGACCTGCCGCACGGCGCATGGCACGGATTTCGAGGCGGACCTGTCACCGTATTTACGCTGGGTGAAGACCAGCGGGATCATCTCGCCGGAGAAATGGGGCAACCTGCCCGGCGGCGAGATTTTTACGTCGCCCTTCAACACGAACGGGACTTTTGTGGTGGATGGCGTGGTGGGCGACTACCTCTGCCAGAAGTACGGCGACATCCAGGCCACGCCGCTGACCATCGAAGTCCAGGATAACCGCATCCGCGACCTGCGTTGCGACAACACGGAATTGCTGGAGGAGTTTCGCGCTTACACGAGCACGGACGAGAACAGCAACCGCGTCGGGGAGTTCGCCATCGGCACGAACACGGCCTGCACCCACGTCATCGGACATATCTTGCAGGATGAGAAAATTCCGGGCGTGCATATTGCGTTCGGCCATCCTTACGCCGAGCACACCGGGCAGACGTGGCTTTCCAAGACGCACATTGACTGCGTCGGGCGTGAATTCGACATCTGGTTCGACGGCGAGAAGGTGATGGAAGGCGGGCGGTTTTTGGTGTGAGCGGTATTTCGTTTTTTGATGCGGACAAAAAGCTTTGGTTCTCCCCCCGCTCCAATCTGGCCAATAGACCTTTGATTAACAGAGTAGTCCGGCGACCCAAGGCAGCCGCGCAAAATCGGCTGGCATCCGCCGACGGGAGCAAGTTTGATTCAGTTGCCGATGCATCCTGAACTCCGCGCCCGCTTCAACGCCGATTTCACCGCCGACCGCTATGCGACGCTGGAGCGTGCCGCGAATACGACCGAACGCTGGCCGGTGGACTTTCGTCTGTGCGAGACGCCGATTTTCCTGACGCCGGAGTTTGCGCAGGAAGTCCGCCGCGCGGCCTGGGAGATCGTCCATCAACTGCGGACGCCGGAATTTGCGGCGCACATGCAGACGGCCATCCCGGCGGGGTTGTCGGTACCCGGCGAAGCGCCGCATCCCGTGTTTATCCAGGTCGATTTCGGTATCTGCGAAGACCCGGCGGCACCCGGCCGCCTCACTCCGCGCTTGATCGAACTCCAGGGTTTCCCCAGTTTGTACGCGTTTCAGCCCTTTTTGCTGCGTTGTATGCGGGAGGCGTTTCCGGCCATCCCCTCCGACTGGCAGCCTTATCCAGACGGCGGATCGGAGCAAGATTACCTCGACCTGCTCCGCGCCACGATTCTTGCCGGTCACGCGGCGGAAAACGTGATTCTTTTGGAGATCGAACCCGAGACCCAGAAGACCCGCATCGACTTTGCCTGCACGGAAACCTTGCTAGGGGTGCGCCCCGTCTCCCTCCTGGATGTTTACAAACGTGGTCGCCAACTCTTCTACCGGCACGAAGGACGCGAAATTCGGGTCGAGCGCATCTACAACCGCGTCATCTTCGACGAGCTTCTCCGCCGCCCGGACCTGAAACTCACCTTTGATCTACGCGACGGAGACCTCGACGTTTCCTGGGCCGGGCACCCGAATTGGTACTTTCTACTGAGCAAGCATTCCCTGCCCTTCCTGAAGACGGCGCACACGGCACCCGCCTTCTTTGCGGACGAATTTCCGGCGGACGAGCATCTCGCGGACTACGTCCTCAAGCCGCTTTATTCCTTCGCGGGCCTCGGGGTGGACGTGGAACCTACCCTGGAAAAGCTCGCCGCCCTGCCGGTTGCGCACGACTGGATTCTGCAAAAAAAGGTGACCTACGCGGAGTTTGTCCCCACGGTGGAAGGCGCTCGCTCCAAGGCGGAAATCCGCATGATGTTCCTCTGGCCGGAGGGGGGCGAACCGGTCCTCGTCAACAACCTCGTGCGGATGAGCCAGGGCAAGATGATGGGGGTGGATTTCAACCGCAACAAGACGTGGGTCGGCGCGAGCATCGCGCTTTTTCCGCCAGCCAACATCTAGCGTTTGATTTGGCATTCTCTCCCGGTGTGCTGCCGTGCTACTTTGCACGACATGAAGCATTCCCCCCGTTTTTTCAGGTCCGTTGTCGCCGCATCCATCGTTGCGGCCGTGCAGTTGGTCACCCTGCCGGGTTGCGGGCAGCACGGTTCCCGGCCTGCCTCCGCGCTTTCGGCCAGGGACCGGACCACCCTGGAACACTACGAAACGATCCGTGCCGCCCTTGCCGTCGATGATCTCCGCGCCGCCAAACGCGCGGCCAAAGATCTGGGTGCTGCCCTGAAACCCTCAGCGGATGCTCCCTCCACCCCCTTGGATGATGCGGTGCAGCAGATCACCGATGCCACCATGCTCGATAAGGCCCGAGTCGGGTTTAAGACGCTCAGCGACAACATGGTCACGCTAACCAGCGGGGTCGAAGGATTTTACGTCATGGATTCCCCCGTGCCAGTCGGTGCGGAATGGGTGCAAACAACGCCCAAGGTGGATAATCCTTATGTCGGCAAGCCAATGCGTGACGTTGGCACCCTGCGCAAGTGACGTGGAAGGAAATCATCGACGGCGGATCATTCAAGTCGTCCCGAGTGGTGATTCTCACCGCATTACGGCATTTGGCACCACTCCAGTCGGATGAGCCACGGTCATCCGCCACGAGAGCGATTTATGCATTCCCCACCGGTGTAGATACTTATATCTATACAATTTCTCTGGGCATTGCATTTGCTAAGGAGTTGATCACCATCGGGTCCGGGAGCAATGAACGTCTCGGGTCACTGATCACTCTAAAAGCCGATTAATATCTCTCAGTTACCCGCTTAGCCATGCTTTCCTCACCTCCGCCGGATGGTTCCGTCGCGACTTCCGCCCCCGTTCCGATGAGTGCCCCGCCTGCCGCCCCTGCCCCGCCACGAAAGCCCAAGAAACGCCGTCGGGGTCTAATCATCACGCTGATGATCGGTTTGGCGGTGCTCGCATTTGGCGTTTTCAGTTACTACCTGAGCAAAAAGGAAAAACCTACCGTGGTGGCTGTTGAGCCCGCCGCCCGGCGCACGATCATCCAGTTGGTTTCCGCCACGGGCAAAATCCAGCCCGAGACCGAGGTGAAAATTTCCCCCGAGGTGGCAGGCGAAATCATCGAATTGCCTGTGATCGATGGCCAGACCGTCAAAAAGGGCGACCTCCTCATCCGCATCAAACCGGATGCTTACAAGGCGCAGGTGGCCCAACAGGAGGCCGCCATCACTGCGGCCAAAGCCATGAGCATCCAGAACCACGCTCAGCTCACGAAAGCCCAGGAGGATCTCAAACGATACACGGATCTCTACGCCCGCAAGGTCATCAACGACAGCGACATGACCAACTACAAAACGCAGGCTCAGATGATGCAGGCCACCTTCGACGCCAGCTTGGCCCAGATCGACCAAGCGCAGAGCCTGCTCAGCCAGTCGCGCGATTTGTTGGACAAGACATCTATCTACTCGCCCATCGACGGCATCATCAGCCTGCTCAGCGTGAAGCAGGGCGAGCGGGTGGTGGCGACGGGGCAATTCGCGGGCACGGAGGTGATGCGCGTAGCCGACCTCAATAGCATGGAGGCGCGCGTCAACGTCAACGAAAACGACGTGGTCAACGTCAAAAACAACGACGAGGCAAACATCTCCATCGACGCCTATCCGAACCGTGTTTTCCGCGCGACGGTGTACCAGATTGCCAATACTGCCGTCACGTCCTCGGCGAACACCCAGGAGGAAGTGACCAATTTCGAGGTCCGGCTGCGGGTCAAAACGGAGGGGGCGCGGATGCGTCCGGGCATGAGCACGACCGCTGACATCGAAACCGCCACGGTGAAGAACGTGGTTGCCGTGCCGATCCAGTCCGTCACGGTGCGCAACACGGCGGACAAACTCAGCCCGGAGGAACGCGATAAGCAAAAGCTCGCGTCCGCCGCCGCGGAAAAAGCCGGAGACAACAATTCGGTGGAACTCGAAAAAAACAAGGCGTCCGCCAAACGCGACGACATCGAGCACAAGAAGTTGCAGAAGGTGCTCTTCGTCAAAACCAAGGATGACAAGGTGTTGATGCACGCGGTCGAAATCGGCATCGCCGACAATAGCTACCTGGAGATCAAGAGCGGCGTGCAGCCGGGCGAAGAGGTAGTCAGCGGTTCTTACCGCGCGATCAGCCGTCTGCTCAAGGACGGTGCAAAGGTGATGCTGGAAAAAGCCGCGCAATAACGACGCGGTCGGAAACGTCCTGAAAGTCTGTCTATGTCGATGCTGCAAACCGCTGATTCCATGCCTGCCCTGCGCACGACACGCCCGCCCGGACCTCTCGTCATCGAGATCGAGGACGTGACCAAGGTGTACGAAATGGGCAGCGAAACGATTCATGCCCTGCGTGGGGTCAGTCTCAAAATCCGGCGCAACGAATACCTGGCCATCATGGGCCCGAGCGGCAGTGGGAAATCTACGATGATGAACATGCTGGGCTGTCTCGACACTCCAACGGCGGGCAAGTACGAATTCGCGGGCAAGGATGTCGCCGGGATGGACGACGACGAACTGGCCGCCATCCGGAACAAGGAAATCGGTTTTGTTTTTCAGACCTTCAATTTGCTGCCACGCTCGAACAGCCTGCACAACGTCGAATTGCCGCTCATCTACGCGGGAATTCCTTCCGAACGCCGCCGCGAAAAAGCGCAACGAGCATTGGAGAACGTCGGGCTGGCCAACCGGATGCACCATCGGCCCAACGAGCTTTCCGGTGGCCAGCGTCAACGCGTGGCCATCGCGCGCGCACTCGTCAACGACCCGAGCATCATCCTGGCCGACGAGCCGACAGGCAACCTGGACAGCCGCACGGGCGAGGAGATCATGGCGTTGCTGGAACACCTTTATGAGCAGGGCAACACGATCATCGTCGTCACGCACGAACCCGACATCGCAGAACATGCCCGCCGCATCGTACGGTTGCGAGATGGCTTGATCGAGAGTGATGGACCGGTGGGAGGAAGCTAGAAGTTGGAATGCGGAGTGCAGAAGTCAGCGTCCTACGAAAAAGATTTTACGCTATTCATAACCGGTTTTCCTACTTCTGCCTTCTGCATTCCGACTTCTAACTTCGTCTCCTATGCTTCGTCTCCGCTTCGAGTTTGCCGAAAGTTGCAAGATTGCTTATGCGCAACTTCTTGCCAACCGCACGCGCTCGTTCCTGACCGCACTGGGGGTCATCATCGGCATTATCGCCGTGACTCTCATGGGCACCGCCATTGGCGGCATCAACACGGGGTTCAACCGCTCAATGGCGCTCCTCGGCGACGACATCTTGTACGTCAACAAACACCCTTGGGCGAGTGACCGTGACGACTGGGAGTTCCGCAACCGGCGCGACATCAAAAGCGAATCCGCCGACCGTCTCCAGACGATCATCGACGCGACCGCTCGCTCCGGGCTCCTCAAAGCCGTCCCGACCGCCAGCACCTTCAAAAACGTGGTGCGCGGCGACTTTCAGGCCAGCAACGTGTTCACGCTTGGCACCACGGACGAGTACATGCAGATCGCCTCGCTCGACTTCCGCGACGGGCGCTTCTTCAATGCCACGGAGAGCCGGGGCGCGCGCGGCGTCTGCATCCTGGGCTGCGACGTGGCCGACGCCCTTTTCCAGGAGCAAAGCGCCATCGACCAAACCGTCACGCTGGGCGGCGAGAAATTCCGCGTTATCGGCATTTTCGCCAAACAGGGCAGCTTCCTCGGCCTCTTTTCATTCGACAACCAGATCGTGGTCCCCCTCAGCGCGTTCCGAAAATTCTTCGCCAAGAAAAACAGCGAGAGCGATGTCCGCGTCAAGGTCCGCGACAAGGAACATCTGGAGGAAGCCAAGGCCGAACTGACCGGCGACATGCGCCGCGTGCGCGGTCTGCTGCCCGATCAGGAGGATGATTTCGCCATCAGCGCACAGGAATCGTTCAAAAAAACGCTCGACCCGATCAAGACCGGCATCGCGCTCGCAGGGTTGTTCATCACCGGGTTAGCCCTGTTCGTCGGTGCCATCGGCATCATGAACATCACCTTTGTCAGCGTGCGGGAGCGGACCAAGGAAATCGGCACGCGCAAAGCGCTCGGCGCGCGCCGCCGCACGATCCTGCTGCAATTTCTCATCGAGGCCGTCTCGATCTGCCTGCTCGGCGGCCTGGCCGGGCTGTTTTTCTCCTACGCACTTTTTGAAGTGGTTGGCGCAGCCTTCCCAAATTTTCCCATCGAGTTCAGTCTCAACCTTGTCCTGGTCGGCCTGTTGGTTTCGGTCGTCACGGGGGTGGTGTCCGGTTTTGCCCCGGCGTGGTCCGCCTCGCGCCTCGATCCGGTCACCGCGCTACGCTATGAATGAGCCGACTTCCCACTTCCACCTTTCTCCTCATGCCGTACATTGAAATCCTTCGGCTCGCCTTTTCCTCGCTTGGCGCGAACAAACTCCGCTCGGGCTTGACGATGCTCGGCATCACCATCGGGGTGTTTTCGGTCATCAGCGTGATGACCGCCACCGGAGCACT
>CAHJWO010000104.1 GCA_903642295.1 PVC group bacterium
CGGGCGAGGGCACGGCTCTTGGCAGCCTCGTTGGCGGCGCCGGTGAAGGCGATGGAGACCTCCGGGAAGCGGGCGAGGAGGCGACCGGCCAGATCGACGTAGCGGGCGCTATCCCAGCGGCGCAACGGAATCATGTCGCTGGCGTTGGCGTTGAGGAGAATCAGCGGGGCGGGTCCAGAGTGGCCGAGATGGCGGGTGAGAAGCGCCCGGACATCGGCCAGTTCGCGGGCGGTGGGCACGAAGGCGGGCGGCGGGATGGCGGGCAGGGCGGGGTGCCGGTCGAACTGGGGGAGCTTGTCCACGGGCAGGTCCAGCGCGCGGACGAGCATGGCGAAGAGTTCAGCCGTGTGGACGTGCGGATTGTAGCGGATGCGGTGGGTCATCAGGTCCCCCCGGTAGGGACCCTCGCCGAAATAGGCGTGGAGGCCGATGCGGACAGGGGCACCGCTGGCGAGGACGAGCAGGGCGCTGCTGCGGGCGAAAAATTCCAGGTCCACGGCGGCGTCGATGCGCAGGCGGCGCAGGCGGCGGATGGCAGCCAGAGCCGTGCGGAGCAGGGAGGCAAGGGTCGTGCTGTTGACGGGGAGGACGTTCTCGCGCGGGATGACTTCCAGGAGGTCGAGGATGAAACGATTGTCATCGAACACCATCATGTACACGTTTTCGCGCCCGACGCGCTCGACGGCGTTGTGGAGCGCCTGGTAGGCCAGCACCGTGGAGCCTTGCTCGGCCAGCTTGACGAAGAGGATGCTGCGCGGCGGGGCGGGGGTGGCGGGAGGGCGACGCACGAAGAGGGGGCGAAGCGCCGTGGCCAGGAAGCAGAGCGGCACGCCGGCCCAGCGGTCGATCCGCAGCATTTTTTGTACGTCCATGGGGAAGTGGCCGGAGGGGACAACGTCAGCGTAACAGGGAAAAGCCCCGCTGGGCAACCCGGTAAATTTGTGCAGGATGCCGGTCGTCGCAAGGTTGACCGGAGAAGAAACAAAAATTTGCGGGCGGAGGGGGCGTGGCCGGGGAGGGGAACGGAAAGGCCTGCGCCTGATGGAGACGGCCGGGACAACCTTCCCTTCCTGAATCACGACGGGTTTCCGCATCCGGCCCTCGTCCGGCTGGCGTATCTTTCAAGCGTGAAATGTTGCGAAAAGCTTAGCGCTCGGGAGGCGCATTGACGTAGGCTATTCCCTGACATGGCACAGATCTTCCCACCCGGCAGCAACCAGGCCGTGCGCGCCGTGATCGTCGGCGTGCCGCTGGCCGTGCTGGCGGTGGTGGGGGCGCTGTACGCGGTGGAGTGGTCGCCCTGGGCCACGCGGATGTGGGTTCCCATTTCCCAACCGGTGCCGTTCAGCCACAAACACCACGTCGGACAACTGGGGATCGATTGCCGGTATTGTCATGGTGGAGTCGAGAAGAGCCAGTACGCCGGGCTCCCCCCGACAGAAACCTGCATGACCTGCCACAGCCAGCTTTACACCGATCAGGCAATGCTCGCGCCCGTGCGGCAAAGCCTGGTGGACAACCGGCCAATCGCCTGGACCAAGGTGCATGACCTGCCGGATTTTGTTTATTTCAACCACTCGATCCACGTCAACAAAGGGATCGGCTGTACGTCGTGCCACGGGCGGCTGAACGAGATGCAGCTGGTCTGGCAGGATCAATCCCTTTACATGACGTGGTGTTTGCAGTGCCACCGGCATCCGGAAAAGTACATCGCGGATCGGAGCGAGGTTTTCAATCCGGGGCGCGTGGCCGCAAAGGACGATCCCGCGAAGGGATTGGATTGGGCAAAGAAGCTGGTGAAGGATTACCATGTGCAGTCGTCCGGCGTGCTGACGGACTGCTATACGTGCCACCGATGATGAACGAGGCGAATGACAGACGGGTGGACGAGGGGGATGCGGAGCGCCCGAACAATCTCGGGGCGTTGCGGGCGCGGCTGGCGGCGGCGGATGGACCGCAGTTCTGGCGGAGTCTGGAAGCCGTCAGCGAGACGCCGGAGTTCAACCAATGGTTGCACCGGGAGTTTCCGCGCGGGGCGAGCGAATGGACGGACGCCCCGAACCGGCGGCAGTTTTTGAAGTTGATGGCGGCGTCATTCGCGCTGGCCGGGGTCACGGCCTGCACGCGGCAGCCGGTGGAGAAAGTCCTGCCGTACGTGAAGCAGCCGGAGGAGTTGATTCCGGGGATTCCGCTCGTGTACGCGACGGCGATGACGCTGGGGGGCTACGGAACCGGATTGCTCGTGGAATCGAACGAAGGGCGACCCACGAAAGTGGAAGGCAACCCGGAACACCCGATGAGCCTGGGCGCGGCGAATGTCTTCCAACAGGCGTCCGTGCTGGAGCTTTATGACCCGGATCGGTCGCGGACCGTGATGCGCGCGGGCGAGACGAGTTCGTGGGAAGAGTTCATGGCGGATCTCGTGCCGGCGCTGGCCGAGCAGAAGGCGAAGCAGGGGGCGGGAATGCGGATCCTGACGGAGACGGTGACCTCGCCCACGCTGGCGGCGCAGATCAGCGAATTGCTGAAGTTCTATTCGCAGGCGAAGTGGCATCAATACGAGCCGTGGAACCGGGACAGCGCGAGGCACGCACAACCGGACAAGCCACAGGTCGAGGCGCACCATGATTTCGCGCAGGCGCAGACCATCGTCGCATTGGACAGCGACTTCCTCTTCGGCCATCCGGCGAGCCTCGCCTACGCACGGCAGTTCGCACGAAAGCGGCGCGAGGTGACCGAAAATGCGGGTTCGGCGGGCGCGGCGGTGCGTCTCTACGTGGCGGAACCTACCCCGACGATCACGGGTTCAATGGCCGACGAACGGCTGGCTTGCGCGGCGGGAGACGTGCCGGCGTTGGCAAAGGAAATGGCGCGGCTCATCGCGGCCGACCGGACTCCGAAATCCAGCGGGCCGTGGGCGAAGTGGCTCGAAGCGGCGGTAAGGGATCTCTTCGCCAACCGCGGGGCCAGCCTCGTCATCGCCGGGGAAGGACAGCCCGGGGTGGTCCACGATCTGGTCGCCGCGATCAACGATGCTTTGATCAATCCAAAGACGGTGTCGTACGGCTACTGCGCCGAGGCGGTGCCGGTCCGACAGGTGGAATCCCTGCGCAGTTTGGCGGCGGACCTGCACGGAGGCGAGGTAGACCTGCTCGTCGTTGTCGGCGGCAACCCGGCGTACAACGCCCCGGTCGATCTGGATATTCCGGGCGGTCTGCGACGCGTCAAGCGGTGCGTTCACCTGGGCCTGGCTTACAACGAGACCGCCCAATTCTGCCAGTGGCACGTCCCGGAATCGCACTACCTGGAAGGATGGAGTGACACGCGGGCGTTCAACGGCGCGCCGTCGGTGATCCAGCCGCTCATCGAGCCGCTTTATCAGAGCCGAACCGCGCACGAGTTGCTCGACGCGTTGGTTTTCGAGCAATCCACGCGGGGAGCGCACGACATCGTCTATGAGCACTGGAGATCGGAGTACACGGCAGAGGAGTTCGAAAAGGCGTGGCGCCGGACCGTCCACGACGGGGTCAAGCGCCTGACGAACGTCGAAACCGCGGCGAAACGCATCCTGCGTCCGTGGCTCAACGTGGTGCCGGAATACGTGCCGGTGGGGGTTTATCCCAACCCGGACCTGGGGACAGCACCCTCGCCAGGCAACCTTGAATTGGTGTTCAAACCTGACCCGAGCGTGTGGGACGGGAGGTTTGCCAACAACGGGTGGTTGCAGGAATTGCCGAAGCCGATCACCAAGCTGACCTGGGACAACGCGGCGCTGGTGAGCCCGAAACTGGCGGAGCGGCTGAAGCTGGCGAACGAGGACGTGGTGGAATTGGCGCTGCGGGGGCGGAGCATTCACGCGCCGGTGTGGATCGTGCCGGGCCAAGCGGAAAATTCGGTGACGCTGCACTTGGGATATGGGCGGACGATGGCGGGGCACGTCGGGTCCGGGCAGGGCGTCAATGCCTATGCCTTGCGGACGAGCGACATGATGGGATACGGGTCAGGGTTGGAAATCAGGAAGATCGAAGGGAAGAAGTGGCGATTGGCGAGCGCGCAGGAGCACCACAGTCTGGAAGGGCGGGACATTTACCGCACGGCGACAGTGGCGGAATTTCGCAAGGATTCGGGCGCCGCGCCCAAGGAGTCGGAAGAGCCGAAGCAGGACGAAACGTTGTATCCGCCGGATCACACGTACCCGGGTTATGCATGGGGTATGGCGATTGACCTGAACACCTGCATCGGATGCAACGCGTGCATGGTGGCCTGCCAATCGGAGAACAACATTCCCATCGTGGGTAAGGGCGAGGTGATCAACGGGCGCGAAATGCATTGGATTCGCGTGGATGGATACTTTAGCGGTAAGGATCTCGACGCGCCGGAGTTCTATCATCAACCCGTCCCCTGCATGCACTGCGAGAACGCGCCCTGCGAGGTCGTGTGCCCGGTGGAGGCGACTGTCCACAGCCCGGAAGGACTCAACGAACAGATTTACAACCGGTGCATCGGGACGCGGTATTGCTCGAACAACTGCCCGTACAAAGTGCGGCGTTTCAACTTCCTGCAATGGCCGGACAACACGACGCTGCAGTTCAAGATGCAGCGGAATCCGGACGTGACCGTGCGCTCGCGCGGCGTGATGGAGAAATGCACGTACTGCGTGCAGCGCATCAACGAGGTGAAGATCACGTCCGAAAAGGAGGACCGGCGCGTGCGCGACGGCGAGATTTTGACCGCGTGCCAGCAAACGTGTCCGACCGAGGCGATTGTGTTCGGGGACGTGAACGATCCCACCAGTCGGGTATCGCGGTTGAAAAAACAGCCACGCAATTTCGGGATGCTGGCCGAACTGGGCACGCGCCCCCGAACGACTTACCTCACGCGGATTACCAATCCCAACCAGGAGGCGGGCGGGTAGCGTGAAGACCGAAAAGTCATTGCCCGGCAGTGAACGTCCGCCGTTGGTGGACGGGCGGATGGGTACGCCCCTGTCACCACTGGGTTACCCGGATGAGATGGTGGGCCCGGGACAAACGCTGGAAAGTGTGTCGGCGAAAATCGGCGACATCGTCCTCAAGGGACAGCATCCGAAGAGTTGGTGGTTGGGGTTCGGAATCGCGTTTGCGTTGTTGATGCTGTTTTTGATGTCCGTGACGTGGCTGCTGTACCGGGGCGTCGGTATCTGGGGCATCAACATTCCCGTCGCGTGGGGGTTCGCCATCATCAACTTCGTGTGGTGGATCGGGATCGGGCACGCCGGAACTTTTATTTCGGCCATCCTCCTCCTGGTGTTCCAGAAGTGGCGCAATTCCATCAACCGGTTCACGGAAGCGATGACGCTCTTTGCGGTGGCGTGCGCCGGGATGTTTCCGCTGCTGCACCTGGGCCGCCCCTGGGTGTTTTACTGGATCATGCCGTATCCCAATACGATGGGTTTGTGGCCGCAGTGGCGCAGTCCGCTGGTCTGGGATTTATTTGCGGTGAGCACGTATCTGACGGTGTCGCTGTTGTTCTGGTACGTGGGATTGATCCCGGACCTGGCGACGTTGCGCGACCGTTCGACACAGCGTTGGCAGCAGGTGCTCTTTGGCATCGGCGCGCTGGGATGGCGCGGGTCGGCGGTGCATTGGCAACGCTACAAGATGACGTACTTGCTGCTGGCGGGACTGGCCGCGCCGCTGGTGCTGTCCGTGCACAGTGTGGTAAGTTTCGATTTCTCCGTGGCCCTGACGCCGGGGTGGCACTCGACCATTTTCCCCCCCTTCTTTGTGGCGGGGGCTATCTACTCGGGGTTTGCGATGGTGTTGAATATCATCATCCCGGTGCGCAGGATATACGGTTTGCAGGCGTTCATCACTGCGCGCACGCTCAACAACATGGCCAACGTGATGTTAGTCGTCGGGTTGATCGTGACGTACGGGTATGCGACCGAGGCGTTCATGGGTTGGTTCAGTGGAGATCAGTACGAGCGTTACCTGATTTACAATCGGGCGATGGGTCCGTACGCCTGGTCCTACTGGGCGCTGATGCTGTGCAACGTCGTGGTGCCGCAGGCGCTCTGGTCGCGGCGGGTGCGGATGAATCCGGTGCTGCTATTCATCGTGGCACTGTTTATCAACGTGGGCATGTGGCTGGAGCGATTTACGATTGTCATCATTTCACTCCACCGGGACTTCGTGCCCGCGAGGTGGGGGATGTATTCGCCGACGTTCTGGGATTACGCGACTTTTGCGGGAACTCTCGGGCTGTTTTTCACCCTGCTGTTTCTGTTCATCCGTTTCCTGCCGATGATCTCCATGACGGAGGTGCGCGAACTGGTGGAAGAGGGAGCCAGCAAACCGGATACCGGGCCGGAATTGCCGCCCGTTTTCTCCCAACTGACGAACCGGCCATGAGCGTTCTTCCCGTCAACGAAGCCCCCGCGCACGCCGCCCAGGAGATGTCCTTGTACGGGCTGACGGGCATGTTTGCGTCCGGCGACGCACTGTTGGAGGCCACGCAGAAAGCGTATGAGGCGGGATACCGGCAGATGGATGCCTACAGCCCGGTGCCCGTGGACGGGTTGGCGGAGGCGATGGGGCGGCGCGGGACGCCGATGCCGCTGATCGTGCTTTGCGGTGGGGTCACCGGCGGGTTCACCGGGTGGTTCATGCAGTGGTTCTCCGCGACGTATGATTATCCGTTCAACATTGGAGGCCGCCCCTTCAACAGTTGGCCGATGTTCATCCCGATCATCTTTGAACTGACGGTATTGTTCGCGGCGGTGAGCGGCGTGCTGGGGATGCTGTTCCTGAACGGGTTGCCGCGATACCATCATCCGATCTTTGCGGCGCAGGGAATCGAGCGGGCCACGGTGGACCGGTTCTTTTTGTGCATCGAGTCGGCGGACCCGCGCTGGGGACGGGAAGAGACGAGACGATTCCTGGAACACGAACTCCACGCAACGGATGTGGTGGAGGTAAGAAGATGAGGGTGAAAAAGGGTCAGATTTCAAGGAACCAGGAATCCAAGGAAGGTCCAGGATTCAGGGTTCAAGCGAGGACGCTGGCCGCTTTGGTCGGTTTGGGGGGGATAATGTTGGGCGGCGTGGGTTGCCGGCAGGACATGTACAATCAACCAAAATACAAACCGCTCCGGCCCAGCGAATTTTTTGCGGATGGCACCTCGGCGCGTCCGCTGCCGCCGCACACCGTGCCGCGTGGGCACCTGAACGAAGACACCGTGTTTTTTGAGGGAAAGCACGACGACGGAACGCTGGCCGAGGCGTTTCCGATGCCCGTAACGCATGACTTGCTCAAGCGAGGGCAAGAGCGGTTCAATATCTATTGTTCGGTGTGCCACGGGGCCGAGGGAGACGGCAATGGGATGATTGTCCAGCGCGGTTTTCCGCCGCCCAATTCGTACCACATCGACCGGTTGCGGCAAGCGCCGCCGGGGTACTTTTTCAATGTCATCACGCACGGCTACGGCGTGATGTATTCCTATGCGTCGCGCGTGGAACCCGCCGACCGCTGGGCCATCGCGGCCTACATCCGCGCCCTGCAACTTTCGCGCAATGGACGACCGGATGATCTGCCGGGCGATGAGCGCACCAGACTCGAAGGGGGCAACAAGCCGTGACGACGATTCCAGAACAATTCAGCCGGGTGCAAGGATGGGCGCTGGGCGCGGGAGTGGCGGGACTTGCCCTCAGCGGCGTGGGGGTGTTCGTCGAACCGAGGCAGTTCTTTTTTTCCTACCTGTTTGCGTTTGTCTTCTGGACGGGGCTGGCGCTGGGAAGCTTGTGCGTGCTGATGATGCACCACCTGACTGGCGGCGGCTGGGGATACACGATCCGGCGATTCCTGGAGGCAGGCATCGCCACGCTGCCGTTGCTGGCAGTGTTATTCGTGCCGATTCTCTTCGGGCTGCGGCAACTGTATCCAGCTTGGATGAACCCGGCCATCGTCGCGTCCGACCCGGCATTGCAGAAGATTCGCGGTTATCTTAATGCACCGATGTATATCGTGCGGACCGTGGCGTTCTTCGGGCTGTGGATCGGGGCGGCAATCTACCTTTTGCGGCAATCCGCCGAGCAGGATCAGACCGTGGACCCGGAACCAACGCGACGGGCGCGGGCATTTAGCGGGCCGGGACTGCTCGTGTTCACGTCGACGGTTTCGCTGGCTCTCGTGGACTGGATCATGGTGTTGGAACGCAACTGGTACTCCACCGTGTTCCCGGCGCAGGTGATCATCGGGATGATTCTGCTGACGTTCGCTTTTTGCGTGGTCATGCTCGCGTGGACGGTCGGCCCGGCCCCTTTTGACCGCCAGGCGAGCCCATTGGGTGGGGTGGTGCGCGTGGAGCATTTCCATTCCCTCGGCAACTTCCTGCTCGCGTTCGTCATGATGTGGGCCTACCTGACAGTTTCGCAATTGATCATCATCTGGGCGGGCAATGAACCGCGCGAGATCACCTGGTATTTGCACCGGGTTGCGGGCGGCTGGAGATACGTCGGAATCAGTTTGGGGTTCTTTTATTTTGCGATGCCTTTCTGTCTGCTGCTGTCACGGGAGCACAAGACGAACGTACGTTTCCTGCGGGCGGTGGCGCTGGGAATCTGCGTCATGCACGGGGTGGAAGTCTGGTGGCAGATCGCCCCTTCGTTCCATCAGGCGGCGTTGGGGGTGTCTTGGATGGACGCCACGGCATTTGTGGGCGTCGGGGGTCTGTGGATGACCATGTTCCTGGCGCGACTGAAAACCCATTTATCGGTGCCGCAGAACGATCCACGAATGGAGGAGGCGCTCGTGCATGGACACTAAATATCCACCGAAAACGCAAAATGCCACCGGGGGACGACCTGCCGACGGCCAGGAGACCGCGCGGGAGGCCATTGAGGCGGGGCACGAGGTCAGCGATGTCAGCATCAAGGGGTTGATGATCTTTGGCGGCTCGCTGCTCGCGTGCGTGGTGGGAGTATTGGTGGCGGTGGCGGTGTTTTTCAAAGGGTTCGACCTGCTCAACCACACCGTGAATCAGCAACGATCGAGAAGTGAACCGGCGGCAGCATCGCTCGTCAAGGCGACCCCGGACTACCACGGGCCGTTGATGCAGGTCAAACCGGAGGAGGACCTGCGCTGGATGCGCGAACACAACGCCACGGAGTTAGACAGCTATGGGTGGGTGGACCGTTCGACGGGCGTCGTCCGGCTGCCGATTGACCGGGCGATGGAACTGATCGCTCAACGGGGTTTACCGCCCGTGTCGCCAGGAAAGACGCTGGAGGGGTTGCAACGTGAAAGAGCGCAGCCGCAGGTGTTCGGACAAAGTTTGCGGCCATGAAGAACTCAAAAAGCAGCATGCAGGAAGCAACAGCCGGGCGCTTGAAGGCTCGGCGGCGAGTCCTTTGTGCCGGGTTTGACCACTCCGTAATCAAGAGTGGCCGGATGATCTGCGCGATTGCCAGGGGTGCATCGTTCATCGTTGCTTTGCTGGTTGTGGGCTGGGTCTCGCCAATCGAGGCGCTGGAGCTTTCTGCACCGCAAGCCGCCGCGATTTCCCAGCAAGCGCGGTTCGACCAGAACCTGGGGGCGACTGTCCCGTTGGACGCGGTGTTTCGGGATGACGAAGGCAAAGCGGTCACATTCCGGGGTTTGCTCGGGCAAAGGCCCGTGGTGCTGGTGCTCGGATACCACGAGTGCCCGATGTTGTGCTCGCTGGTGCTCGGCGGCGTCGTGGAGGCTCTGACGGAAATGCGGCCAACCAGCGGCAAGGATTTTGACTTGATTGACATGAGTATCAGCCCGGCCGATGACCCCGCCGCTGCGGCCAAGCAAAAGCGAATTTATTTCAAGCGCTATGCAAGGCAGGGGGCGGACGCGGGCTGGCATTTTCTCACCAGTCCAAACGCGGCGACCATTCGGGAGTTCAGTGACGCGGTGGGATTTCACTACGCGTATGACGTTACGTCGAAGCAGTACGCACATCCCAGCGGGCTGATCGTGTTGACGCCGGAGGGCAGAGTTTCACGGTATCTGTTCGGCGTGAATTTCAACGCGGGCGAGTTGCAGGGCGCGCTCCAAGCCGCCGGAGAACGGCGGGTGAGTTCGCCAATCGCACAGTTGCTGATGGTCTGTTTTCATTATAATCCTATGACGGGTAAATATGGGGCGCTGATCCTCGGCGGCCTGCGTGCCGCGGGAGTGGCAACGTTGCTGGTGATGGCGGGCGGGATCGTTTTTCTCGTCCGTCGTCCAATACCCGTACTGCGGGCGTAATAGCTGGTTGATTCATTTTATGAGCGCAATACATGAGCTGACGGATACCGAGCGATGGGTGCACGCCTGGCTGGACGGAGTGGTGGATGGCTCGACCAGCATGAGCCAGCGGAAACTAACTTCGGTCGAAAAGCGCGGCGGGGGAGTGGAGGCCGTGCGCCGGGTGGCGACGGCGAAGGGAGTGCATCTTCTCGTGCTCGAAGACGACCAGGGCGACCAACTTGTCGCCGCCAGCACAAGGCCGTTCACGGTTGTTTGTTAGGGGAGGTTAGCTGCTAATTATTAGTGATGATGGTTGCCATGGAATTGCCCTTTGTCCCGGAACGTGCCTCGTCCATGGCGGCGCAGACGGACTATCTTTTCTATGCGCTGTGCGCATTGACGCTGGTCATGCTGGCGGTCGTCTTCCTGCCGATGTTCTTCTTCCTGTATCGCTATCGGAAGGGGAACGACGTGGACCGGACACCGAACCATTTCAAGACCTGGAAAATCGAGTTGGTCTGGAGCGTCATTCCGTTGGCAGTCGTGATGGGCATCTTTTTCTGGGGCGCGGGGCTGTACGTGCGTCTGAAGACGCCGCCGCCGGATAAAGATACGTTGGAGATCAACGTCGTCGGCAAACAATGGATGTGGAATTTACAACACCCGGAGGGCAAGCGGGAGTTGAACGAACTGCACGTGCCATTGGGCCGGACGGTCCGGCTGCTGATGACCTCGCAGGACGTGATCCACGACTTTTATGTCCCGGCATTTCGCACCAAGCAGGACGTGGTACCGGGGCGGTACACGGAACAATGGTTCAAGGCGACGAAGACCGGCAGTTTTCATCTGTTTTGCAGCAAGCTGTGCGGGATGGGGCACTCCGACATGGTGGGCTGGGTGACGGTGATGACGCCATCAGATTACCAGCGGTGGCAAAATGAGGGGGGAGTGCAGGCGTCGCTCGCGGCGCGCGGGGAGCGGCTGTTCCGGTCGCTCGGGTGCAGCGGATGTCATGGCGAGAATGGGTTGGTGCGCGCGCCGAGTCTGGCGGGGTTGTACGGACACCCGGTGCCGCTGGATACCGGGGAAATCGTGACGGCGGATGATCGGTACATCCATGACTCCATTCTGCTACCGCAACGGCAGATCGTGGCCAGCTACGCGCCGGTCATGCCGAGCTACGAAGGGCAGATCAGCGAAGAAGAAGTTTTCCAATTGGTGCAGTACATTAAGAGTCTCGCCAGTGAAGCGCCCGACGAATATCTGCGGCAGAATTTGGATGTGCCCGGGCAGACGCAGAAGAGGATTTCGCCCACCCAGAATGTTCCGCCCGGCGCGACGCCGGGACCGACAGAGTACGCCCCGCCGGGATCGACGCCGGTGCCCGCGCCCACCCCGCCGTTTCAACCGCAGCCGACCGCGTATTGAATAGGCAGGAGGCATTCGTCAGAAGTTCCTAGATTTTTTCATTTTTTCATGCAAGCCCAAGCTACCGTGCGTTTGCCTGACGGCGCGCACCCGACCAATTATCTGAACAAGGAGACGACGATCCGCTCGTGGCTGCTGACGACGGACCACAAGCGGATCGCTTTGCTGTACCTTTTTACGATCATCTTCTTTTTCATCATCGCGGCTGTTGCCGCCGCCTTGATGCGGGCGGAACTGCTGACCCCGAAAGGGGACCTCGTGTTGTCCGAGACTTACAATAAGCTGTTCACCATCCACGGCGTTTTGATGGTGTGGTTTTTTCTGGTGCCATCCATCCCGACAGTCTTGGGGAATTTTCTGATTCCCATGATGATCGGGGCACGGGACCTCGCCTTTCCCAAACTCAATTTGCTAAGCTGGTACATTCTTGCTACCGCCGGAGCCATCGTGTTGTACTCGGTGACGGCGGGCGGGGTGGACGTGGGTTGGACATTTTACACGCCGCTGAGCACGAAGTTTTCGAACGAGCACGTCATGGTCATGGCGTTCGGGATTTTCCTTTCAGGATTCTCGTCGATTCTGACCGGGCTGAATTTCATCATCAGCATTCATCGGATGCGCGCCCCGGGTCTGACCTGGATGCGGCTGCCGCTGTTCGTGTGGTCGCTGTACGCCACGAGTTTGATCATGGTGCTGGCCACGCCGGTGCTGGCGACGGCGATGCTGCTCATCGTGGTGGAGCGGCTCTGGGGTGTGGGCATCTTCGATCCGTCGCTGGGAGGTGACCCGGTGCTGTTCCAACACCTGTTCTGGTTTTACTCGCACCCGGCGGTTTACATCATGATTCTGCCCGGGTTTGGCGTCGTCAGCGAGATTATCACCTGCTTCTCGCGCAAACGGATTTTCGGCTATCGGTTCATCGCGTTTGCCAGCATGGCCATTGCGATTCTCGGCTTCATGGTGTGGGGACACCACATGTTCGTGAGCAGCCAGTCGCTTTACACCGGCATGGTTTTCTCGTTCCTGAGTTTCCTGATCGCCATTCCTTCGGGCATCAAGGTGTTCAACTGGACGATGACGCTTTATAAAGGCTCGATCTCCTTCGAGACACCGATGCTGTACGTTTTAGGATTTATCGGATTGTTCACCGTGGGTGGATTGACGGGATTATTCGTCGCGGCGCTGGCGACGGATGTCCACCTGACGGATACCTATTTCGTGGTGGCCCATTTCCATTACATCATGGTGGGCGGAATGGTGCTGGCGTTCATGGGCGGGCTGCATTTCTGGTGGCCGAAGATGACGGGTCGGCTGTACCCGGAGCCGATGGGGCAGTTGTCCGCGTTGACCACGTTCATCGGGTTTAATCTAACGTTTTTTCCGCAGTTCATCCTGGGGTATCTCGGGATGCCGCGGCGCTACCACGCGTACCCACCGGAGTTTCAGGTTTGGAACGTTCTTTCCACCGCCGGGGCCACCATCTTGGCAGCGGGTTATCTGATGCCCATGATCTATCTGCCGTGGTCACTTTGGTGGGGAAAGCGAGCGGGAAACAATCCCTGGTCGGCCACGGGGTTGGAATGGCAGACGCCTTCGCCTCCGCCGGAACACAATTTCGACCAGACGCCCCTGGTGACGGAGGAACCCTACGGCTACCCACTGGCTGCGACGACGCACAACCGCCACACGGAAGGCCGGCAACGCGAAATGGAACATGCCTGAAACCATCGCCAACCGCCACGAGACTGCTCCCCCGGACGCACCGGGGCGGCGGCCGATTCCGCTGACGCATGAGAAGCAGTTCGACAGTCCCGAACAGCAATCCGAGGCTGCCACGCTGGGCATGTGGCTGTTTCTGGGCACGGAGTTGCTGTTCTTCGGTGCGCTGTTCGCTGCCTACACGGTTTACCGGTTTAGCTATCCGCGCGCCTTCGCTGCCGGGAGCCACGAGTTGATGATGTGGGCGGGGGCGGCGGACACCGCCATTCTCCTGGTGAGCAGTTTTGCCGTGGCGATGGCGGTTCACGCCGCGCAGACGGAATCGCGCCGGTTGCTGACGCTGCTGTTGCTGGTGGCGGCCGCGCTGGGTGGGGCGTTCCTCGTGCTGCACGGCTACGAGTATTACCGGGATTTTGCCGAGCACCACGTCCCCGGCAAGCATTTCCATTTCGAGGGAAATGCGCCGGACAACAAAGTTCAGCTTTTCTACCTGCTTTATTTTTGCATGACCGGGCTGCACAGCATCCATGTCTTCGTCGGTGTGGTCTTGCTGACCGTCATGGCCTGGCGGGCGTGGCGAGGAAACTTTACGAAGGAATATTACACGCCGGTAGAGGTGTCGGGCTTGTACTGGCACTTCGTCGATCTGGTCTGGGTATTCCTGTT
>CAHJWO010000105.1 GCA_903642295.1 PVC group bacterium
CGGCGGGGCGGGTGTCGCGGCGGGTGTCGGCTCAGGTGAAGCCATCGGCGTCGCCGCCGGGGTAGGCGGCGGGAGCAATTCTGCCGTCAGCGTGTTGGCATCCGGGGAGGAAATCACGAACACCCCCGGCTTGCCGTCCACCATCCCGTAGGTCGTTCCGTCCTTCGCCGTGCCCCCCAACGACAGACGGCCGCCGATCTTCCCGTCCGACGACGAACCGAATTTGAAGGTTGCCGCCGGTTTGTCCAGGCCGTACTCCGGCTTCAATGCGCCCTCCCAGCGCACCACGTGCAATCTTGTCAGCGTGTTGACGACGGACTCCGCTTTGCTGTCGCGCAAGCTCGAATCCGGTTTGCCGGTCGTCGTCCAAACGCCCTTGTCGGGGTGGGTGAGGGTCAGGGTAGGACGTTCACGCATCGCTATTTCCAAGGTGTTGACCTTCGACGAATCCACCTGAAAAATGGACCGGGACTGCCACAGCAACGGATCCGTGGGCAACTGGTCGATCAGCGCCCGGGGCACCGAGACAACGAAGGGTTCGTCCGACACCCGGGCATAGACGGTGGATTCGTCGTGCTTGCCAAAGCTCACGGTGGCAATGGGCTTCTCGCCGGCGTTGGTCTCGGCGGTGTTCTCCGAGGCGTAGCTACCGAGCTTTACCTGAAGCAGCGGCTTGTCGAGACCATACTTGGCGAGGTCGGACGCGCTGTCCGCCACGAAATCCGCCACGTTCGGGCCGGTCAACGCCGTGAGGAGTTTTTCGATAACCTCGGCATCGACGGACCCGTTCACGGCCGGGCCATCAAGCATCGTCCAGGCTTTGTTTTTGTGACCCAACGTGAAGGGCGTCCCCGCCTCCGGGGTCAAGACCGCCCGGTCCACGGTGTCCAGGTTGAGGCGCACGAGGCTGCGGTCGCGCAGGTCGGCGGGCTTGAGGTCCAGGGTCGTGTTGACCGCACTGGAAACCGTGTAGATGGACTGCCGGGAGGGCATCCGGGCATAAACCGTCAGCGCACCTGCTTCGCTCTCCGGCGGGGTAGCGGGGGGCAGCGCGGGCGACGCGCCAGGCGTCGGCTTCGGCTCCGGCGGGGGGTTGCCGATCAACAACTCGGTTCCTTTGGGCTCGTTCGCGGTGTAGAGCGTGATGGTTCCCTTCGGAGTAGCGAGCCCGTAGGAAGCCGTGTCGGCCTTGTCGTCGGCGACAAAACTTGAGACCTGCAAATTGGTGATCTGCGCAATCGTGTCCTTGATCTTCGTATCGTCGGCGCGCGCGGCGAGGGGTTTGACGATTTTCCAATGCTCACCGTCTTTTTGCAGGTCGATCTCGCCGGCGGGATTTTTGAGTACGAACCGTGTCACGTCCGTGGCGGCGATATCCGTCAGGCGGTGGTCGCGCCAGGAGTTGAGATCCTTGCCGACCAATTTCTTCAGCTCGTCGTTGACGACATAAACGTCCCCCAGTCCGGCGAGTTGCAGGTAGGTCTTGCCGTCGATGACGGTCTCGTTGCCGAAGAGCACTTCCGTGGGATGCCCGCCGTGCGCGGTGATGAGCAGACGCGCACGCGGGCTCTGGAGGCCGTAATCGGACAGCTTGCCCTTGGGGACATCCGGGCCGCTGATCCGGTCGTCCCAACGCAGGATTTCCAGGTTGGTCATCACCTGGTCAACCAGCGATTGGTCGGCCCGGTCGGTCACGGGCGACTTGACGGTCCATTTGTTGCCGGTGCCGCGCACCAGTTCGATTTTCTGGTCGTGGTCGGTGAGCGTTAGCGCGTCGATCTGGTTGCGGTCGAAGACGAAAACGCGATTTTTGTCGGCCGGGTCGGGCGCGGGATGCTTGTTTTCGTAAAACTCGAAGAAAAGCGCAAGCGCCGCGACGATGGCCAGCAGGGTAAGGGTAAATTTCCAGTTCATGGGAAGAAGAAAAGAGGGTGGGGGTTTAGGGAGGGGTGGGTCGCGGGAGTGGACTTATCCGCCGAAACAGTCCGTGATGCGGCGAAGCGGGGAGGGGAGTACAACGGTCAAAGGGACGGGCTCGTTTCCGCCTTCATCCTTCATCCTTCATCCTTCATCCTTTCCATCAGGCCCGCCGCCGCCACCAGACGATCAAGCCGAGGAACGCACAGCTGCCGGGGATGGCCAGCACCATCACCCCGAACAACGTGCGGATCTGGTCCTCCGGGAGATTCAGCGAAAACGTCTTGACCAGTTTCGGAGCCACGCCGATGAGCGCGTCGCGCTCCAGCAGCCAGTTGAGGCTGCCCACAAAAAAGGTGGCGGATTGTTCACCGATGCCGCCCGTCTCGACGAGATGCGAGTTGTTGACCACGACCAGACGCGCCGCGTTCGTCTGCACGCGCTGATCCGCGACCGCGCCCTTCTGCACCGTGGCGGCTACCACGAGGTCTTTCTCCTTGTCCTTGCCCTTGTCGAGATAGACGCCGGTGTTTTCGATGTCCTTGTAATCCGTCTCGCCCCAGTAGCCCTTCAGCGCTTCCAGCAGCGGCTCGACCCGCGTGCCCGCCGAGGCCACTTTGTCTGTCTCCAGCGTGAAGGTCGCGGTTGACCCGCTCAGCGGCACGTTGACGCCCGCCAGTTGCTTGGCGATGGCCGTGGAACCTTCAAACCCCGTGTAAACGTCGCGCACGATCCCCACCACGCCACCGCCGATGTCGAGGGTGCGCAGCACCCGGTTATCGTCCGTGCGGACACCCAGCCGCGCCAGGAAATCGTCGAGGTGCGGGGTCGTGCCGTCAGGGTTCCGCAGCAGCAAAACCCGCCCGCCGTTCTCCCAGTAGGCGTCGAGCAGTTGGATCTCGCGGTCGCTGTAATCCAGCTTGGCGCCGAGGACCATCAACACCCCCGTGTCGGCGGGCACGGCCTGAACATTGAGCAGGTTCACCTCCTGCACGGTGATGTGCTCGCTGTCGAGCAACTTGCCCAGCGTCTCCAGCGATTTGCCCTCGCCAACCGAGCCCTCGCCGTGGCCCTGAACGTAGTAAACGTTGCTTTTCTTGCCTTCGCTGACCTCCAAGATCCCGCCGGAGATGGCCTGCTCGCCCGTGAACGCCGTGATGGTCGGCGGCTGACCGTACTGCACCCCGCTCGTGTCGAGTTCCGCCATCTTCTCGTCGCGGATGATCTTGCTGCGGCCCTCGCAGTCCACGATGACGACGCTTTCATCCGCGACCAGCTTGTATTTGTTCGAAACCTCGCTCGCGCGGCTCGCGTTGCGGAAGGGATCGACATTTTCGATGGTAACCAACTTCGGGTTGGTCACGCGATACTCTTCGGCGAGGTTGGCCACGTCCGCCTGCAAGGGCGAGCGCGTCGACATGAAGACGATAAGCTTGACAGGTTTGCTCAGGCTGCCGAGGAGCTGCTTGGTGCGGTCGCTCAGGGCATACTTGCGGTCACGCGAAAAATCGAAGCGATGGTAATGCTTGAACGCGTAACCGTTCGCGGCCAGCAGGATGAACGCCAGCAGGAGCATCTGCAAAGTGACGTTCGTGCCGATTCCCAATCGACGGAGGAAACCGGCTTGGCTGGAGCGGCTCGCCGGAGCGGCGGCGGGCGGGGGGGTGGCAGGCTTGGGGTCTTGAGGAGGGGCGGCAGCCATGAGGAGAAGTCAGATGTAAAAAGTCAGAATGCAAAAGTGGACGAACTTAGAGGATCGGCTGCGGACGCTGACCGCGCCCGGCAGTCGTCAGGATTTCCATTTGCGGAACTGGAAAATCTGGAAGGTGAGCACCTGGAAAAACCCGATCATCGTCAGGTAGAAAACGATGGGCCGTGTGTCGATCAATCCGCGCGTGAAACTGCGCATGTGATCGATGGTGGAAAAGTAGGAAATGAAATCGCGGAACCCCTGGCTGGCGGTACCGAGGATGTATCCGAGCAACCCGGTGAAGAAGAACACCACCACGAGCACCAGCGCAATGATCGCCGCGATGATCTGGTTGCTCGTCACCACCGAAGCGAGGCAGCCCAACGACAGATAGAATGCGCCCATCAACAAGAGCAGCAGATAGCTGCCGCCGAACGCTCCGAGCGCCTGGCCGGCGTGTTCCTTGGTCACATATTTGAAGATGACGAAATACAGGACTGTCGGTGTCCACAACACGACGTAAAAGAGCAGCGCCCCGGCAAACTTGGAGGCGACGACCTGCCAGTCATTGACCGGCGCGGTGGTGAGCGTTTCGATGGTGCCGAGCTTGAACTCCTCCGAGTAGAGTCGCATCGTCAGCAGCGGGATCAGCGGGATGAAGGCAAACCAGAAGATGGCGTTGTTAAAGAACGCTTCAACCAACGTGATGTCCGTCGGCCCCCGGTTGAGGGCAGAGATCATGGTGTAGGCGTTGAACCCGGTGAGCACCAGGAAGAAGCAAAGCACCACGTAGGCAATGGGCGAGTAGAAGTAGGACTTCATCTCGCGTTCGAGGAGGATGAGGAATTTACGCATGGTGGAAAAAAGAACCAAGTTTCAAGAAACTGGCAATCCAAGAAAGGCCCAAGGATCAAGGTTCAAGCTCGGAAGTTGTGAAAGAATGACTTGGCGTGGTTTGGAGGGTACTTCCTTGAATCTTGGACCTTCCCTGGTTCCTTGGATTCTTGGATCTTTCATTCCGCGTGGGTGATCTCGACGAATACGTCTTCGAGCGTCGCCCGACGCCGGGCGAGTTCACGCAGGGTCCACTTGCGCTCAACCGCCAGGCGGAACAACTCGGCGCGCGGATCGGCTCCCGCCTCGACCCGCAGGTTAAACGTGCGGTAACCATCGGCGTCCGGGAGGGCGGATTCGGCCGCCTTGCCGTTCCCGTTGACCGCGGCGGGAACTCCTTCGGCGCCGTTCGCGCCGCCGTCGAGCGTCACTTCCTTGATGCCGGGTACTTTCTGGAGTTGCTCCAGGCCGGTGTCCGCGCCGGTGTTCGCCTCCAGCCGAATATTTCCGACGGCGCGTAGTTGGCTCAACAAATTCTGCGGCGTATCGCTGGCCTCGATGCGGCCCTTGTGCAGGATGATCACGCGCGAACAGGTCATCTCCACCTCGGGCAGGATGTGGGTGGACAGCAAGATAGTGTGCTTCTGGCCCAGGTTCTTGATCAGGTCGCGCACCTGCCGGATCTGGTTCGGGTCGAGGCCGATGGTCGGCTCGTCGAGGATCAGCAAATCCGGCTCGCCCACCAGGGCATCCGCCAGGCCCACGCGCTGGCGGTAGCCCTTGGAAAGCGTGCCGATGATCTTGCGCTGCACGTCGTTGAGGCTGGTCAATTCCTTCACTTCCCCGACGCGCATCTTGAGCTTCTTGCCGCCCAACCCCTTGAGGGCGGCGCGGTGTTCCAGGTACTCATTGACGCGCATCTCGGTGTAGAGCGGCACGTTCTCGGGCATGTAACCGAGGTGCTGGCGCACTTCGAGCGCCTGGGTGAACACATCGTACCCCGCCACGCTGGCCCGGCCCCCGGTGGCAGGCATAAAGCACGACAAAATTTTCATCGTGGTACTTTTGCCCGCGCCATTCGGCCCGAGAAAGCCCACGATTTCGCCGCGCTCGACCTCGAACGAAAGGTCTTTGATGGCCGTGTGGCCGGCGTAACGCTTGGAAAGATTTTCGACTTTGATCATCAGATTCTTGTCATGGGGAAGACTACAGACAGCAAACCGGGGGCGGACGTTGAGAAAAAGTGCGGGTGCAAACCGGAAAAAAGTTCAAAATGCCTCGCGTCAAGGCTGCCAGGGAGGAAAAAGGAGTGGAAGGAAAAGAAGGAATGCAAGCTGTGCTATTCGCCCCGCGCCGTCAACGTGACGGTGCCGACCTGTCCGCCCCGGTGGTTGCGGTTGCCTGTCAACCCGACGACAAAGTCAACGGTCGTGCCGCCTGGCACGTCCTTCAACAACGCTTCGACGCGCGCGGGGCTGGTCGCGTCGTACGTGCCGACCTTGTAGATGATCACGCCCTGGCGGAATCCCGCCTGGGCCGCCGCGCTGCCGCGCTCCACGTCGCTCACGAGCACGCCCGTATCCGACCGCGCGCCAAAAGCATTGGCCAGTTCCGGCGTGAGGGTCTGCAAGCCCAACCCGAAGAGCCGTCGTGCGCTGGGCGAACTCCCGCCCGCTTCCTGAGCGTGCCGGGCGGCGGCCCGCGGATTGGCGGCCTCCTCGCGGAATTGCGACACCTTGGCAGCCACGGTGTCGGCGGCGATGGCAAACCCGAGTCCCTGCGTCGGCGTGCCCTGCGGGGTGAACGCGAGCTTGACCGAGCTGACGCCCACCAACCGCCCCGCGAGGTCGATCAGCGGCCCACCGGAATTGCCGGGATTGATGGCGGCATCCGTTTGTACGAGGTGGCTATAAACGTTGTTTTCAATGGTGATCTCGCGGTCCTTGGCGCTGAGAATCCCGCGTGCCACGCTGGAGTTATAGCCGAGCGGGTTTCCCAACACGAGGACGGTCTGCCCGAGCAAACTGGGTGACGCATTGCTCAGATTGATGAACGGAAACGGTTTGTTCCGATCCTTCGCCTCGATCTTGATCAGCGCGAGATCAGCCTTCGCATCCCCGGAAACGTAATGCGCGGGATAGCTGGAACCATCCGCGAACGTCACCTGAATCTTCAGATCGGCGGCTCGCTCCACGACGTGTTCGTTCGTGACGATGGACCCTTGTGCATCCACGAGAAAACCCGATCCCAGGCTCTGAATCTTCTGCTGCAACTCGCGCGGACGGCGGTTGGTGGGCTGATCGAAGAATTGGTTGAAAAACTGCTCAAACGGGTCCTGCACCTGCTGGCGAATGATCCGTTCGGTGGAGATGTTGACCACGGCAGGCAGCACTTTGGACACGGCGACCACCGCCGGCTCGGTGGCGGGATCGAACTCCGGCGGGGGCGGGGGTGGCTTGACCTCCTGGGCGCCCGCCGGTGCCGCCAGCAGCAGAACGAGAGCGATGCAAAGCCCGGCGCTGAACACGGAAACAGGGAATCGGCGCATGGTCAGAACAAACAGGGGAGGAATCCAGTATCGCGCACCGGGCAGACTGTCAAATTCCGCCGGTAAGGCAGGGAGTCCTCGCCGAGCCCTGCCCCGGCGGGCCGCAGACCCCCTCAGGCAACCATAAACCCGCAACCCCGCGAATCTCCCCGGTATGCCTTCTGCCCCGCCCACGATTTCCCGCCGCTATCCCATCGGAGCCGAACTGACCGGCCCCGACCGCACGCACTTTCGCGTCTGGGCACCCAAGGCCAGGCAACTGACGGTTTCCCTCCACGCCGACGGCAGCCCCGAATCCACCCCCGTCCTCTTCGAACTGACCCCCGAACCCGACGGTTATTTCTCCGGCGAAACCGACGCCGGACCCGGCACTCTCTACCGCTACCGCCTCGACGGCTCCGAGCACGGTTTTCCCGATCCTGCCTCCCGCCTGCAGCCGCTCGGCACGCACGGCCCCTCCTGCGTCGTGGACGCGAATACCTTCCGTTGGACCGACGATGCTTGGCGCGGCCTGCCGCTCAAGGGCCAGGTCATCTATGAATTCCACGTCGGCACCTTCACCGCCGCGGGTACCTGGGCCGCCGCCGCCGAAGAACTGCCAGAACTCGCCCGGCTGGGCATCACCGTCGTCGAAATGATGCCGGTCGGAGAATTTCCCGGGGACCACGGCTGGGGCTACGACGGCGTGGACCTCTTCGCGCCCATGCACGCCTACGGGACACCGGACGACCTGCGTGCCTTCATCGACCGCGCCCACGGCCTCGGCCTCGCGGTCATTCTGGACGTGGTTTACAACCACTTCGGCCCCGAGGGCAACTACCTGCGCGCCTACGCCGAACACTACTTCACCTCCCACCACAAATGTGACTGGGGCGAGGCGCTCAACTTCGACGACGTGGACTCCGGCCCGGTGCGCGAATTCTTCATCACCAACGCGCAGTATTGGATCGCCGACTTCCATTTCGACGGCTTCCGCTTCGATGCCACCCAGGCCATTTTCGATGACTCCCCCGAGCATATTCTCGCTGCCATTACCAAAGCGTCCCGCGCCGCCGCGCAGGGCCGCGAATTGATCTTCCTCGCCGAGAACGAACCGCAGACGACCAAACTCGTCCGTCCCTACGAGTCCGGCGGCGACGGCATGAACGGCCTCTGGAACGACGATTTCCACCACAGCGCCCGCGTGGCCCTCACCGGTCGCAACGAGGGTTACCACGTCGATTACCAGGGGACGCCGCAGGAGTTCATCTCGGCGGCGAAGTATGGTTACCTCTACCAGGGCCAGCATTACCTCTGGCACAAGACGCGGCGCGGGACCCCGTCCTTCGGCCTGCCGCCCGAGGCGTTCGTCGCGTTCATCGAAAATCACGATCAGGTGGCCAACACCGAAGACGGCCAGCGTCTGCGTTTCCGCACGTCGCCCGCCCGCTGGCGCGCCATGACGGCCTTGCTCCTCCTCGGCCCCTGGACTCCGATGCTCTTCCAGGGTCAGGAGTTCGGCGCTTCTTCGCCATTCTTCTACTTCAACGACGTAGGCTGGGACCTCCACGCGGGCGTCCGCCGGGGACGCGGGGAGGGATTGGCCAGCTTTCCCTCCTACGCCAGCGCCGAAACGCAGGCCGCCCTCGCCGACCCGTTTGCCGCCGAGACTTTCACCCGCTGCAAACTCGATTTTACCGAACGCGAGAAACACGCCGCCCTCTACGCGCTGCACCGCGACCTCCTCAAACTCCGCCGCGAAGATAAGACGTTCGCTGCGCAACGTCCCGGCGGGATGGATGGCGCGGTGCTCGGCCCGGACAGCTTCGTCCTGCGATTCTTTGGCGAGCAACCCGGCAGTGACGACGACCGCCTGCTGGTCGTCAATTTCGGGCGTCTGCTTCACCTCACACCTGCGCCCGAGCCGCTCCTCGCTCCGCCGTTTGCCCGCGAATGGGTGACCCTCTGGACGAGCGAACTGCCGGTTTACGGCGGTCCCGGCCCGGTGGCCGTGGAAAAAGACGGCGCGTGGCGCATCCCCGCCGAAGCCGCCACGGTCCTGCGACCGGCACCGATTGGCGGGTAAATCGTCACCTGCCGGGCGTGGCGTTTCGCCCCGGCGGCGGCGTGCTCGGCGTGCCGGGGCGTGACATTTAGCCCCGGCAGGGGCGCAAGACCTCGGCCCACGGCGCAAGCCGTGGGAACGGACGCCCCTCACCGATAGCCCCGGCAGGGGCGCAAGACCTCAGCCCACGGCGTAAGCCGTGGGAACGGACGCCCCTCACCGATAGCCCCGGCAGGGGCGCAAGAAAACCCGCGTGCCCGGTGGGTAAACGTCGGCTGCCTCCCACGCCTAACGTTTCAGCGCAAACGCCAGCATCAGGAACCCGATTGCCACGATCCACGACCCGGCCACCCGCACCCCGGTCTGCACCCACTGCCGGGGGGGCAGCAGCGAAACATAAAATGCGACGTTGACCACCCAGAGCACGAGGCTCACCCCCGTCGCAAAAAGGGTCTTCGCCGCCGCCACGCCCGGCGTGCCGGGATCGACTCCCGAGTCCAGTCCCAGCGCCAGCGCGGCCACCCCGCCCAACACCGGGCGGACGAACGCCGGCAGCGGAGCCGCGACCACCACCAGCATTCCCGCGCACAACCCGATCATCACCAGGATGGCCTGCGGCACCCCGGCGTGGTAACCCGACGCCGTGGCGAGCAACCCGACCGCCGCCAACCCGCCATAGGCCGCGACCGGTCGCGCGAGCCGCAAGGGCACCTGCTGTCCCAGCAGCAACCCCAGCCCCAGGATCACCAGCAGATGCGGCGGCGTGGTGAGCGGATGCAAAAACCCGCTGCCAAACTCCCCCAAACCCTGGAACGTGGTGTGCGCCTGCACCCCCGTCGGCAGGAACGGCGGCAGAACACCCGCTGCCGCCCACGCCCACCGGCCTCCGTTGCCTCGTCGAAAAGTTCCCACGGCTCAGAGGTATCCGAACAGAAACGCGAAGCCGACGCACGCAATCAGCCCGCCGCCCGCGCGCACGACCGCCGTACCCCACGGCCAGCGCGTCAACAACCCGAGCGCGATTCCGCTCAGGTGCAGCAGCCCCGTGGCGATGACGAAACCGACCGCGTAAGTGAAGGCGTTCGCGGCGTGCGGCAACTCCGTGCCATGCGCATGCCCGTGAAAAATGGCGAAAACCCCGACGATCACTGCCGCCACCCAGATCGGCGGACGCAGCGCCAGCGCCACCGCCAGCCCCAACAGGACGCCGGAAAGCGCGATGCCGGTCTCCGTCCCCGGCAGTGGTACGCCCACGATGCCCAGCGCCCCACCGAACGCCATGACCATCGGAAACACCACCGGCAGCAGCCACATGGCCGGTGCGCCGAGATACGCTCCCCACAACCCTACCGCCACCATCGCCGCGATATGGTCGAGCCCGGTCAGCGGATGCAAAAACCCGCTCACGAACCCGCCGATGCCGCCCGTTTCCGGGTGCGCGCTCGCCACGGACGGAACCAGGAACACCAGCGCGATGAGTGCGAATCGCTGGAACGAGTCGGCGGTCGGAATCTGGCGGGTCTTCATAGAATTTTGTCTTCGTAGAAGTCTGAACCTAGCGCGGCTGCGGTCAGCCCGAAACCCGAAATCCGCGCTGGAACTGGAAAACGTCTATCCGGGCGTGAGCCCGAAACCGCCCGCCCGCCCCGGCTCCCAACGCGCACACCATCTCCGACACCCCGCCGAACACCCGAGAGTCAAAAAAGTCCTTGCGTCCGTTGTAAATTATTGGTTGAAAGAATCTTTCCGTCTTTTCAAGACCACGGCCTGCGTCTCCCAAAAGCAATCCTTTATCCTTCTGCGGGTTACCCACTTTTCTCGATGAAGACACTACCCTTCTTTGCCCGCCTCGGCCTGCTCCTGCCTGCCCTGGCTCTCGTGGCAGCATGTACCACCATTTCCGGCTACGATCAGACCGCTTACTCGCAGGTGGTCAGCGCGAAGGTCGATGCGCTTGCCCTCATGGATAAAGCCACCAGCCCGTACAGTCAGAACCAGAAAAACGTCGAGGCTGTCACCCTCGAAATGGACAAGGCCTACGAGTACGAAAAAGGCCGCACGCTCAACCAGATCACGGTCAAGCAGTGGGAAATTCTCCGCAACCGGGACGGCGACCTCTTCGGTGGCTTCCTCAAACGCTGGCAGGAGAAAGGGACTCTCAATTCCTTCTTCGTTGACGAAAAGAAAAAACAGGTCGGCGACGGGTTCGATCAGATCATTCAACTCGAAGCCCAGAAAATCCGCTGACCGCCCTTCCGCCCGCGCATCACTTCATCCATCTACCTTCCGCCTCTATGGCTGACATCGACAAAATCCTCCACGACGTGGCGCAGAAGACTGCGGACCTCGCCAAACTGCTCGTCAAAAAATACGAGACCGGCGCGGTGTCCGACGCCCAGACTTTTCTGCAGGCCAGCAAGGCAGACCTGACCCGTTGGGTCAACGCCCTCGAATTACGCCACATCGACAAGGACGATTTCGCCAGCCTCGTTCGCGGCGAGAAAGACCTGGCCGAGATGCACTCCCTCAAGCAGGCGGGCGTGGCCCAGATCACCCTCGATACCTTCGTCAACGGCGTCCTCAACATCCTCATCGACGCCGCCTTCTCCGCCGTCGGCATTTGACCCCCGCTCCGCACTCTATTCGCTGAGGCCCGCCCAGCCAATTTCGCCGCGCAACCCACCCCGCCATGCTCAACATTATCGACACCGTCATTTCTTACGCGGTCATCATGGCCGTGGTCAGCCTCTTGATTACCCTGGTGGTTCAGATGTTCTCCGCCGCCTTCTCGTTGCGTGGCAAGAACCTCGCCAACGCCTTGGCGCTTACCTTCCAGACCATTGACCCGAGCATCGAGGATCAGGCCCACGCCCTCGCCCAGCACATCCTCACGGATCCGATCCTGAGCGATTCGCTTTGGGTCAAGAAGACCCGGCAGTACGTCACGTCGGCTCGGGTGCAGCGGGCTTATAAGGCCGCCGTCCAGGCACACGAGGCCGCCGGGGCCGCTCTCGAAAAAGCACGGAATGCTTCTGCCAACGCGAACGCGGCTCCCGCCGCTTTGCCTGTCGTGGCCGCTCCCGCCGACAACCAGCCTGCCGTCCCGCCGGTTGAACCGGCTGATGTCGCACTGCCCGTCTCTGCCGGTCCCGCCTCGCCGAATATTTTACTGAATGCGCTCGGGTCCGCTGCGGAGGCCCGGGCGCTCAAGGAATTGAAGACGGCTAAAGAGGCCGTGGATAAAGCGGCGGGAAAATTGCTGCCCCCCGCGCTCCGGAAGCAACCTTGGAGCAACTCGCCCTGGAGCGCGCTGTGGCACCTTTTCGATGCATTCCGGCTCGCCACCGCCGTCCGCCCGGGCGAGGTTTACCGGATTCTGCATGAGCTGAGCGGTCCGAGTTCCGGCCAGGACGATCTGCGCCCGATCCCCAACGGCATTCGCACCCGCGCCGCCAGCCTGCTGCGCGCTCTTGCGCAGTCCGACCAACCTACCGACGAGGCGCGGCAGAAACTCGAAGCCGTCGAAGAGATGGCAAAACTTTTTACCACTGACGAGCAGAAGAAAGCCGTCATGGATTCGTTCGTCCAACTCGGCACCACCGTCGAACGCGCCACCACCCAGTCTTACGACCGCTTCCAGCGCTGGTTCGGCAGCGCGCAGGATCGTGCCGAACAGTGGTTCCAGACTCATGTCAGGGTCATTACGGTCATCGCATCATTCCTCGCGGCCATTTTGCTCCAGCTCGACACGATTTACATCTTCCGCCTCTTGCACCGCAGCCCGGGGATGGTGCAGGCGCTGGTGAACTCTGCTCCGGGCGTCGTCGCGCAGGGCGACGCCATGCTCAATCCGGCGACCAGCACCGGCGGGGTCGATACGCTTGGCAAAGCCGCTTATCACCTTTGGCAGCAGGATCACCCCCTGTACTCGCTTGACCCCGAACCCGACCAGCCGACGATTCAGGCCTATAGGGACGCCCTCGCCAAGCGGTTAGCCAATGGCCCGAATCCCAAATATTTGTTGCACGAGTTCGACCATGCGGTGACGGCCGCCACAAAACCGGCTCAGTCCGGGAAGCCGCTTCCGAAGAGTTCCGCCCCTCCTGCCGATCCCCCGACCCCGGCTGCCTCCCCCGTATTGCTTGCTTACCGGGCCTGGGCGAAGCGTTTCCCGGCCTACGCGCTGGAAAAGGAACCCGCTCCAACCGGGGAAATCGCCGAACAGCAGACTGCCGTTGACAAACTGCTGACCGACCATTTGCAGACCATCGGAGAGGCGCAGGAAAAGACGAAGGACAAAGGTGGCAAATCATGGCAGGACGAATACGGATTGGCAGTCGTCAAAAGCCATCAAGGCGAGATCGAAATGCTGGCGAATGACCTGAATCAGACGGGCTTTGACGTGGTGCCTCCCGCTTACATGTCCCGGTACCAACCGGCGGGTCCGCACCATCACCATCAGGAGTGGCGCAAGGAATTTGCGATGTGGATTAAATTCACCGTCGCCCAGACTTGGCAGCACCTTGTCGGTACGTTGATCACCGCCGGTTTGCTTACGTTGGGAGCGCCCTTTTGGTTCAACCTGCTCAAGAACCTGATGAGCCTGCGTCCGGCGGTGGCGTCGATTATCGAGCGCCGTCCGCAGAGCAGCCCTGCGTTGCCGCAGAATCCGGTCGCGCCCGCGCCGCCGAGTTAAACTCCCAGGCCACACCGCAGCCCCGTCGTTAATCTAGAGCGCAGCCCGATTGGATAAGCCTTGCACTGAATTAACCTCCAAAGTCTGTCATCCTGAGCGAGTGGAACGAGCCGAAGGACCTTCCACCGTCGAGGGCACCTCAGGTTGACCCAAGGACGA
>CAHJWO010000106.1 GCA_903642295.1 PVC group bacterium
GTGAGCTGGTTTGGGAGGCGGAATTTTTCAACGCGGAGACGCAGAGGAGGAGGAGACTCGCAGAGGAAGAAAGGGCGGAATGAAGGAAAGCCGGAGTTTTCCGAGCAGGGGCATACCCAAGCAGGGGTTTGGGAACGAGGAAATTGATGTTGATCTATCCTGAGTTGAGTAAGAGACCTCTTTCGTCATAGGGAGCAATCAGTGTCCAGCCTGTGACAGCGTGGGCTGGAACCACCCTGGTGGAAGGTCCTTCGGCTCGTTTGGCTGCGCCTATCTCGCAGACTCGGTTCACTCGCTCAGGATGACAGACGTTTGGGGGGGCAGCGTGGCAAAAAGTTATTACGAAAGAGGTCCAAGCTCTCACGGCGAGTCGATGGACGGCGGCGGTGGCGGTGTTAGGTTCATGGCTCTCCCCCATGACATTTCCTATCCTTCCTGTTGTTGCAGCCGTATTTTTGTGTGCGCCGCTGGGGCTGCCAGCGCAATCGGTTTTTTCCGATGATCCGGCGCAGAAGTTTGAGCGCACGAGTTTTCAAACCAGACAGCCCTGGAATCCGCAGGGGAACCTGCGCGCAGACGTGGCGATGGTCTATGGCATTGACCCGACCTTGCCGGACCGGGTCAAGTCCTGGCGGGAGCACGGCTACCGGGTGCATCTGATGACCGGCGTCTCGTGGGGCGAATATCAGGATTATCTCTACGGGCGGTTTGACGGCGTGAATCACGAGGACAACGCGCAGACCGACCGTCTGGGCCACAAGATCTCGCACGGTCGGGACGTGTATTACATGTGCCCGGCAGACAATTATGGGCAATACCTGTGCGTCGGCGTGCAGCGGGCGCTCGACGCCGGGGTGGAGGCCGTGCATCTGGAGGAACCGGAGTTCTGGGCGCGGGCCGGTTGGTCCGAGGGATTCAAGCGCGAATGGCAGGCGTATTATCACGAGCCGTGGGAGTCGCCGGATTCGTCGGTGGACGCGCAGTGGCGCACGTCCAAGTTGAAATATTTCTTGTATCGGCGGGCATTGCAGCAGGTGTTCGATTACGTCCAGGCGTATAACCAGAAGACGGGAAAAAGCGTGCGCTGTTATGTGCCGACCCATAGTTTGATCAATTACGCGCACTGGCACATCGTGAGCCCGGAGTCGAGCCTCGCGCGGTTGAAGGGCTGCGACGGCTACATTGCCCAGGTCTGGACCGGTACCGCGCGCACGCCGAATGACTTTCGCGGGGTGCGCAAGGAGCGGACATTCGAGACGGCGTTTCTGGAATACGGTGCGATGCAAAATCTCGTGCGGGCCACGGGTCGGTCGGTCTGGTACTTGAATGACCCGGTGGAGGATGACCCGCAGCACGATTGGGCGGATTATCGCGGGAACTGGGAGTCCACTTTGACGGCGTCGTTGCTCCAGCCCGACGTTTGGCAGTACGAGGTCGCGCCGTGGCCGGAGCGGGTATTCGGCGGGCGCTATCCGCGCAATGTGCCGCCGGAAGAACGGAAGCCAATCCCACCCGAATATGCGACCGAGTTGCAGACCGTGATGCAGGCGTTGGCGGACATGAAGCAGACGGATGTGCAGTGGGATTGCGGCACGCAGAAGATCGGGGTGCTGGTGAGCGATTCGCTCATGTTCCAGCGCGAACAGCCGACGCCGAGCGACCCGGACATGGCGCACTTTTACGGGTTGGCGCTGCCCCTTCTCAAGCGTGGGTTGCCCGTGACGCCGGTGCAGTTGGAGAACGTGACGCTGCCCGGCTTCCTGGATGGGCAACGGGTGCTGATGTTGAGCTATCAGGGGCAGAAGCCGCAGACCGCCGACGTGCACGGCGCCCTGACAGATTGGGTGAAGCAGGGCGGCGTGCTGGTGATGGTGGACGATGATTTGGACCCGTACAATCGGGTGCGTGAATGGTGGAACGAAGACGGCAAGAACGAGCGCACGGCCCGGGGAAATTTGTTCGAGACGCTGGGGGTGAAGGACGACGATTTTGCCGGGGAGGCGGACCGGATGGTTGCCGTCGGCAAGGGCGGGGTGGTGTGGCTGCGAGAAAGCCCGGTGAAACTCGCCCGCAGCGCCGAGGGGGATGCGCGGTTGGCGGGGATCGTGCAAACGGCGGCGGCGAAGGTGAGTTTGGAATGGAAAGAGACGAATTACCTGACCCTGCGGCGGGGACCCTACGTGATCGGCGCGGGTTTGGATGAATCGGTGCCGGGGGAGCCGCGGGTGTTACGGGGGTGTTTCGTGAACCTGTTCGATCCCGACTTGAAGGTGCAGACGACGGTGGCGCTGACGCCGGGGGCGCGGGTATTTCTGCTGGATTTGGATGCGGTGAAAGCCGCGCCACCCACGGTGCTGGCGTCGGCGTGCAAGGCGTTGGCCGACAAGGGCGAGGATGGCCGGGCGAGGTGGACCGTGGAAGGGGTGGGAGAGACGCCCGGCGTGGTCCTGATTTCCAGCGCGAAAGCTCCGCGCACCGTCCGGCTGGATGGAAAGACGCTCGATTCGTTTACCTACGATGACGCCGATGGGTTGATCACCGTTCGTTTCCCCAACGAGGCGCGCGCCCGGGAGTTGAGCCTGGATTACTGAGACCAGTTCCGGTCCGAGGGCGCAGGAAGGGAACTTCCAGAATTGAGGCCACTAAAAACCGACCCGGTCTTTGACATCTCCGCACCGGCCACCCGCCTACTTCGGGGCGGCCGTGGCCAGCTTGATGACCAGATCTTTGTTCTCGTCTTCCTTGAGAATCTTGACCTCGGTCTCGTTCAGGTCCAGACACTTGTACTTCACGTTATCCTCGGGCTTGAGCGTGAACTCCTGGTTTTTCTTCACGGCGAACGGCTTGCCCGTCCACAGGTAATTGAGCACGGCGTAGGTGGTCGGCGAGTCCACCTCCTGCGCCTTGGGCAGCACGATCTGCTCGTGGCTTTCCATGTTCTCGACGGTCACCTCGGACACGTCCTTGGTGAATCCCTGCGTCTGGGCGCTCTTCTGCAAGAACTTTACGACCTTGAAGTTCGGCTTCGTGAGCGTGATTACGCCGCCGACCTTCCCGAACCACGTCGGCGCGTCCGGGATGTCAATGATGTTGATCTGGATCGTGTCGCCGTTCTTGGCGTCGAAACGCAGGCGGAAAGGCACGCGCACGAACTTGGTCAGCACCAGCTTCGAGTAGTACGGCGGGTGCGAGTTCTTGTCCTGCGGGTTGGTCTTGCCCTGCCATTCGTCGAGCGTGGAAAACCCGTCGCCGTCGCCGTCCTGCTCCAACACGTTCGGGGAAAGGAGATCCTGGTTGTTGTCGATGAGCCACGCGTTAGGCACGGGCGGGTGGAGGGGGCGGTCGCCCGCGGCTAACGGGTCCACCAGATTTTCACCGTCGGCGATATACGGAACCGAGACGAACACCGGTAATTGGCGTTTGTTGACCAGCCGGGCCTCCCAGATGTCGGGATTGGTGAGCTTGGTCTGCTGCGCGGCCACAGTTTCCTGCGCCACCGGCGGAACGATGGACTTTTGGGTCACCTGACCCTTGATGCCGTCGAAGACGCTGGAAAAATTGCGCGCGTTGTTAAAGAGCAAACCCGCGCACGCCAGCAAAGCCACGGCGAAGAGCGACAGGAGAAAACGGTCGTAGTTCTGTTTGACCCAAGTCATGGGAGTAGAGGGGGAATGAATTTTGGAGTCGGCAGTGGAGAAAATCGCGGCGTCAGCGCGCGGCCGTGGCGGGCGGCCTGACGCTGGCCAGTTCGATGCGCGCGATCACGTCCAGCCGTTCCTGGCCGACCACGTAGCGCAACGGGGGCGGACCCTTATCGGGCAGCGGCGGCACGGGCACGCCGTTGGCATCGACCCCGCCGTTCGCGGCGGCGGTGGCGGCAGCGGGATTCGGGTTGGGCGCGGCTGGCGGGCCGCCAAACCCCGGGCCCCCCGGCAAGCCGGCACCTTCCACCGTGCGCGAAGGGCCTTTGTCCATCTGGTTTTTCACCTGCAAGGCGCGGATGACGTAAAGATCCTTGCCCGAGATGATCCGGTTGAGAACTTCGCGGAAGGAACTGGGCAGCGCGGTGAACGTGATCTCCAGCGGATACTTGGCCACGAGCGGCAGGGCGGGAGCGCCGCCCGGCTTGCCCGGGTTGGCCCCGGGCGCGGGGGTCGGCGCACCGGCCTCCTGCGTCAGCAGCCCGCGCTTGATGCTACTGAGTTTTTCGACGTGCTGATTGATGAGGATATCCACCAGATTCTGGATGGCGTAGAGCTGCCGGGTCAGCAAGGGCGTGGCGGCGGTGTCCGGCGGCGCGCCGCGATACTGCTCGAAGCCGAGGTAGAAACCTTCGGGCAGGCCGACGCCGCTGGCCTGGGCGTGCCGCACGGTTTCCTCCACCACCTGCCGCAGCTTGTCCTGGAACAGGAGCGGGGTGAGCGGCGGGTTCTCCGCCGGGGGCTCCAGCGAGGCGAGCTTGGTTTGAAGCTGGTTGACGGCCTGCTGGTAGTTCGTGCGGACCTCTTCGTATTTCTTGAGATTGGCCTCGTTGGGATACAGGTCCAGCCCCTGGAGCCGCTTGAGTTCGGCAACCTGGGAATCGTATTGCGTGGACACTTCGGCGTAGTGGCCGTACGCGGTGAACAGCAGGAAGGACAGCGCGCCGCCGACGACGATGATGACGCCGAGAAACGCAGCGAGAAAACGGTTATTACGCACCCAGTTCATAGGAGGGAAGGATGAAGGATGAAGGATGAAGGATGAAGGCGGAGGGAAGGAGTCATGGAGGAGAAAGAGCGAAGTTTGAGGGGCAGATCAGATGGACAGCAGAAAGTGGGTTGGGCTTTGCTCTCCGCCTTCATCCTTCGTCCTTCCTCCTTTCCCTACTGGAGCGGCAGCGGATTCGCCAAGGTCAGTTGCAGTTCGTACTCGAACGCCCATTCCGTCTGGTTCTGCGGGTCGCGCTTGAGGATGATGGTTTTCTCGTTCTTGGTGTCCAGTTTGAAGAACTCGGCATCCTTGGCCAGATTGGCCACGTATTCGGACACCACCTGATCGCGCTTGAGGTCGTTGTAAAGATACAGGCCCTTGACGTGCAGGCCGTCGATCATCGGACCCTTGGGCCCGGCACCGGGCTTGCCGCCCGCCACCACCATCGGTTGGCTGTAGCCGTTGGAAGGCCCGGCCCCGAGCGGACGACTGGGCTCGCCTAGCACGACGGGCTTGCCGCCGATGGTGGGCTCCAGCAGCGTGATCCAGATATATTTTTCGGGCAGCTTGGTGTTCAGCTCGGTGATGATGCGCGCCCAGAACTGGCGGTCATCGACGGTTTGGCCCAGCGGCGCGCTGACGGCGGCAATGTTGTTGATGTCGCTGCCGATCTTCTTGAAGCGGTCCTCGTAGCCCGCCATGTTGGAGACCTTGCCGTTCACGTCTTCGAGCACGCTGGCCTGGATGCTGGCCGCGCGCAGGAAGTAGAGCCACCACCCCGCCAGGGCCAGGAGCAGGCACAGCCCCGCCGCCACGAGGTACGGGCGGCGCGCGGCGATGCGCTGGGCGTTGACCACGCTGGTCGGGCGCAGGTTCAACTCCATCGGGCAGGTGTTGATCGAGCGCAGGCTCAGGCCCACCAACTCGCCCAACTGATGCGCGTGCTTGACCACGTCGTCGATCTGGATGTTGCTCGTCACCGTGACGTTGCGCAGCGGGTTGAAGAACTCGACGGGAAGCTGGAATTTCTCGGTGAAGAATTCCTTCAAGTACGGCAGGTTCGCCGTGCCGCCGCACAGGAAGATGCGCTGCGGGGCGCTGCCGCCCTGTTGCGCGCGATAGTAATTGACCGAGCGCGAGATTTCCGCGTGCAGCCGCGTCATCGCGTTGCGGATGATCTTGGCCTCCTTTGCCACCTCCGGGTCCTGGTTGTCGGCGTAGGCGCCGCCCAGGGAGACATAGCCCTTGGTCTTTTTGCGTTCCTCGGCGGCGGCGAAGCTCTCCTGGAACTCTTTGGCCAGATTCGAGGTGATCGTGTTCCCACCGATGGGGATGGAGCGGGTGAACACCTTGCTCGGCTCGATGAAGATCAGATTCGTCGTCCGCGCGCCGAGGTCCACGAGCAGCGAGCAGCCGGGCACTTCCGCGTAATTGTAGCGAAACGCGTTGTAGAGCGCCATCGGCGCGGCATCGACGACGTTGGTGCGGAAGCCGCCTTGTTCAGTCGCGCCGTTGAGATCGTCGAGCAGGTCGCTTTTGATGGCGACGAGCACGACTTCCACCTGATCGCTCTTCTGGTTGGAGACGAGTTGGTAGTCCCAGACGACTTCCTCGATGGGAAAAGGCACGTTCTGCTGGGCCTCGAAGCCGATGATGCTCTCCACCTTGTCCTCCGCCACCGGGGGCAGCTTGACGAAGCGGGTGAACATGTTCTGGCCGCTGATGGCGTAGTTGACCGGGGCGCTCTTGAGCTTGAGGGCGTCCTTCATCTCCGAGACGGCGAGGCGCGTCTGCGGCAGGCGGGCAGCCTCGGCGCTCGGGTCGCTGTGGATCTCCGTGAGCTTGTAGGCGTTGAGCATGACGCCGCCGTTCTCGGCGCGCTGGAATTCCGCCAGGCCGACGGTCTGCGTGCCGAGGTTCAAACTGACGATGCGGGGAGGAGCAGCCATGAGGGGGGGAAGGAAATTGGGAAGTGGGAACTCGGAAGGCGGAAGGGCGGACTTCGACCGACTGCGATTTAATAAACCGACACCCGAAGCAGAAGGAAAGTCACTTTTTCAAGACCGACCTACTTTCTCGAAAAACCCGGGGCTGGAAAGCCAGAAGTCAAAATCCGCGGCCCGGAGTCAATACAAAAAGGCGATTTGATCGTCTTCGCGCCTGCCGGGATGTCCTCAAGCGCTGTCGCCTTCCGCCTTCCGCCTTCCCACTTCCGGCTTTGAATCAGCGCGTCGGCGGCTTGATCTGCTCGTAGCGATCCCAATACAGCGCCGCGAACGGGGTCTGCGGCTTGGTCAGCACGAAGCCGGGGATCTGCACGCCGGTATTATAGAAGGCGGGTCCATCGTGGAGCATCTTGGTGGCGATGGGGGTGGCCACGCCGGAGCGCATGAACTGCACGGCCACGTTGGTGATCGAATTCGGCGTCAACGCGGCCCCCTTCAACGCCGTCGCCAGCGGGCGGGGGGCGATGTACATCACCGTGAAGAGGGAAGCCCCGGCAGGCACGTCGATGAGCGTTTGTTCGCCGGTGAGCAACTGGCCGCCGACGAGCACGTTGAACTTCATGGGCAGTTCCGCCGTGCGGGCGGAGCAGGAGAATTCCACTTCGATCTCCGCCCAGGTGCCTAGCGTGTAGCGCTTGGCCTGGCTCTCGCCACCGAGCGTGGTGTACTCCGGGGTCTTGGGCAGCGCGACGGTGACGGCCTTGATCAGGATCTGGGCGTTGGCCGTGCCACCACCGAGGGTGGTGACCTGATTGGTCAGTTGTGCGTGCACCGTGGCGGGCACGGCGAGGGCAGCGAGGCAGGAAGCGGCCACGAAGGCTAGCGGGGCGAGCAATCTCTTATTCATGGGGAAGAAACGGATTGGGAGAAAACAACGGCAGGGAAGGCGGTTGCAGCACGGGAATTGACGCGCCGCACACCGCCTGAAAGGTCATGCTAACATTAGTGATTGGGTTGTCGAAGGGAAAACGTGCACCTCCGGTGAAAGATCCAAGATCCAGGACCCAAGGAACCAGGGAAGGTTGAAACGTTTGGTGTAAAATTGGTGGCGCACCCGATAGCAGGCCCGCTTTCAGCCCCGGCAGGGCGTAAGAAAACCCGCTGGCCCAACGAGCAACCGTACGCCGCTTTTCTTGCGCCCCTGCCGGGGCTTTTGTCGCTGCCGGGCGAGACCCACGGCTTGCGCCGTGGGCTGAGGTCTTGCGCCCCCGCCGGGGCTGAAGAGAAAAACCTCTGGCCCTTTACCCCAAGCGTTTGAGCCTTGGATCTTCCCTGGTTCCTTGGATTCTTGTTTTCTTCCTTTGCCGTCCACCCGTCAAATCTGTCCCCGGAAATACTCGATGGTCTTGCGGATGCCTTCGTCGAAATCCACCTTCGGCTCCCAGCCGAGGAGGGTGCGGGCGCGCGTGATGTCGGGCTGCCGCACCTTGGGATCGTCTTCCGGCAGGGGCTTGAACTCCAGTTGCGACGGAGTGCCCGTGATGCGGATGATCTCCTCGCCGAACTGCTTGATGGTCATCTCGCGTGGATTGCCGATGTTGACCGGCTCGTGGAAATCGCTTTGCGAAAGGCGGAAGATGCCGTCGATCAGGTCGCTGACGTAACAGAAGCTCCGCGTCTGGGTGCCGTCGCCGAAGATGGTCAGCGGCTGGTTGGTGAGCGCCTGGCCGATGAACGCGGGCACCACGCGGCCATCCCGCAGGCGCATCCGGGGGCCGTAGGTGTTGAAGATGCGCACGATCTTGGTGTCCATGCCGTGGAAACGGTGGTAGGCCATCGTCATGGCCTCGGCGAAACGTTTGGCCTCGTCGTACACGCCGCGCGGCCCGATGGGGTTGACGTTGCCCCAATAGTCTTCCTTCTGCGGATGGACGAGCGGGTCGCCGTAGCACTCGCTGGTGGAGGCGAGCAGGAAGGTTGCGCCCTTGTCCTTGGCGAGGCCGAGAGCGTTGTGGGTGCCCAGCGCGCCGACCTTGAGGGTGGGGATGGGCAGTTCCAGATAGTCGATGGGGCTGGCGGGCGACGCGAAGTGAAAGACGTAGTCCACGTCGCCGGGGATGAAGATGTACTCCGAGACGTTGGCGCGGATGAAGCGGTAACGGTCGTTGCCCGCGAGGTGCTCGATGTTCCTGGTCGAGCCGGTGATGAGGTTGTCCACGCCGATGACCTTGTGCCCCTCCGCGAGCAGGCGTTCGGTCAGGTGGGAGCCGAGGAACCCCGCGCCGCCGGTGACGACGGTGGTGGGCACGGCGGGTTTGGGCTTGGTAGAAACTGCGACGGTCGATCTGGCCATAGTGGCTCTTTATGTAGGGAGCGACGCGAGGTTTGGCAAGGGGCGGATGTGCCGGACGGGAAAACTCCCGACGATTCCGGTCACTTTCGGCAGCTAACTGCCGATCCGGAAAACCCACGCGTTTTTCTCACGCCCCTGCCGGGGCTGCGGGCGAATGGCGCTTTTCCCCGGAGCTTACGCCCCGGGCTAAACTCTGCCGCCCCTGCCGGGGCTGGGAACCGGGTTTTTCGGATAGGCAGTAAGGATGGACGAGAAGATTTCCAGGTGGATGGCGAGCTCCGAGCGCCAGGTTTTCGCTACCGCGCAGCGGTCTAAAAGGCTTGGAAGAATGGCGGCTGCGCCGCAGGGAAAACATGGCGCTCGGAACTCGCCATCCACCGAGATTCCATTTCGCAGGTGCTTAGGACTTCGACGGTGGAGGCAGTTTTCCAGGTTGGGCCGGCCGCGACGGGGGGTTCCACACCGGTGGATGCCGATCGGGGGGGGGCGTCGCGCTCATGCTCCCGGCCAGCGCGCCACCGGCAGGTCGCGCTCGATCCGCGCCACGCGGGCGAGCAGGCGTTTGCTCGGCGCGTGGGGGTTCCAGGTGCGCGGGGCGGGCAGCAGCGCGGCGAGCATGACGGCCTGGTCGGTGCTCAGGCGGCGGCAGTCCACCCCGTAGTGGAACCGGCTGGCCGCCTCCACGCCGTACACGCCCGGACCGGTCTCGATCACGTTGGCGTAAAGCTCGAAGATCCGCCGTTTGGAAAGCATCGCCTCCATGAGCACGGTGTAATACGCCTCCAGCCCCTTGCGGACGTAGGAATGCCCTTGCCAGAGGAAGAGCGAACGGGCGCACTGCATGGTGATCGTCGAACTGCCGCGCGGGTCCTGGCCGGTTTTGTCCGCGCGTTCGAGCGCATGGCTCATCTCCACCCAGTCGAACCCGTGGTGCTTGAAGAAGCGTTGGTCCTCGGCGATCCAGACGGCTTTCAGGAAGACGGGCGGCAATTCCTGCCAGTTGCGCCACTGGTAGAGCACGCGCGGCTTGCCTTGCGCCGAGAACCGGTCGCCCACCCAGCGCAGACCCATCAGCGGAGTCGCGGGCGGATGAAAGAAGCGCACGAACCCGACCTCCAGCACCGGCAGCACCAGCACGATGACCAGCAAGACCAGCAGCCACCGGCCCCAGCGCCACCGGCGCGGACGGTCCTTGCCTCCGCTCGCGGCGGGCGATGATTTCTGGCGGGGGGACGGGTGCGTCTTGATGGGCGCAGCATAGCAACCTGGCAAATCACGGGCAACCGATTCATCCGCCGGAACCCTCCGCTACCCATTTTTATCAGTGGCGCTCCCCCCTACGCCTGCTTGAACCGCAAGTGGGCGATGGCCTCGATCTCGGCGGTCTGCGGGAACATGTCCAGCGGGGTGACCGACAGGATTTCGTAATCCGATCCGAGCGACGCCAGGTCCCGCGCCAACGTCGCCGGGTTGCACGAGACGTAGATAATTTCCGCCGGGGGGGCGGAAACAATCGCCCGCCGCACCTCGGCGGTGGTGCCCTCGGAGGGGGGGTCGAGCAGGAGCAGGGTTTGCCCCTTCGGCGCGACGGCCAACACGTCCGGCAGGGCGGCGGCCACGTCGCCGCACAGATAGCGTTCGTGCGGGGCGGCGTCCCGTTGCGCCTGTTCCACGGCGCGGCGGTCCCACTCGATGCCGACCGTCTGCTCGAAGCGGTCCCGCAGGTGCCGCGCGAAGAACCCCGCGCCGCAGTAGGCATCGACGAGGTGCGTCGCGCCGGTGCCGCTGCCCGGTGGGGGCAACAAGCCCGCCACCAGGGCCAGCAGTTTTTCGGCGGCGCCGTCGTTGGTCTGGAGGAAACCGCCCGCGTGGGCGGGGTCGGCGCGCAGGGTGCAGTGGCCCTCCCGCCGCCACGGGCGCGCCCGGAACCGCGCCAGCAAGGCGTTGACTGCCGGTTCCGAAATGGGGCAGTTCGCCACGTCGATGAGCGGCCGCCCGCGACCCGTTTCCTGGCCAAAAAACCCGATGGCACCCTCGTCGAGGTGGACCGTGATGCGATTGCGGTAGGCGTAGTCCCGCGGCGACGGCACCGTCTCCCGCACCGGCACATCCCCGAGCCGCCCGATGCGCCGCAGCACGCCCTCGACCTGTTGCCGTTTGAGGCGGCCCTGCTCCGCCGCCGACAGGTGTTGATAGCTGCATCCCCCGCAACGACCGAAGTACGGGCAGCGCGGCTCGACCCGCTCCGGCGATGCGTTTTCAATGGAGACCGCCCTCGCTTCCACGTAGGAACGGCGCTCGCGGATGACTTCGATTTCGACCGCTTCCCCCACGGCGACGAACGGCACGAAGACGACCCGGCCGTCTTCCAGGCGGCCCACGCCCTTGCCGCCGAACGCGATTTCGTGGATGACAACTTTCATGGAAGAGGCGGCGAAACGCAGCCACAAAAAAAGGACGGCCCGGACGAGCCATCCCTGCTTTGCTCACGGGTCGCCGCCGGTGGCAGCGGCCCCTCGAATCAGACGATCAGCGGACGTAGGTCCAGCGGGTCTCCCAGCCCAACTCCGGCGGGAACTCCGAGTAGCCGCTGTGAATCCACGGAATTTCGTCGTGCAGGAGCGGGGTGTACTTGCCCTTGTTCAGCGGGAACGGGAAAGTGGCGATGTCGAACAGGCCGGTGCCCACGCGGGTGAAGAAGCGGCCCCCGCCCTTGAGGAAGCCATAAGCAATGGCGGAGTTCCCTTCCTCCTCGTTGACCGTGGCGATGGTCTTCTGCCAGTCGGTCACGGCGATGAGCAGGTTGGAGACGCCACGGCCCAGCTTGCGGGTCGGTCCCTGCTCGCTGCTGGGCGGGGCTTGGATGTCTGCGTGGATGGTGGCCACGGCGCAAACGGTGAGGAAGAGAGAACAGAGGAGGGATTTCATCGCGTTGGTTCGTTCTTTTTAGGCAGGTTCGCATCGGGGACGCAACCAGGAAGTCTCGCCAAACGGAATTTTTTTTCGGCGGCTGCCCCGGAAGCCTTCGTTGCGACCGTCGGGGCTGGTTGCCTGCCCGGGCATTGTCGCCAGCGACCTCGCCCGAAAATTGGGACAAAATTCGCGGGCGTCGCAGGCATCGCAACCCTTCAACGTTGAAGCAATTCGCGGAGCCGCAATTTCTTTTTTACTTGGCCATCGCCCCGGACGCCTCTATCTTGCTAAGGTCTCCTTTTGTCGCCGCTTATGCCCACTCTCTCTCCTTCCCCCGCCACCGCTATCCATCCGGATCTTCAAAAGGTTGTTGACGAAGGGCGGCTCAACGCTGCTGCCGCCCGGACTCTCAGTGGGCTGGAGCCGGGGTCCTACACCCAGCACAAGAGCTGGGGCTTTGGCCGCGTGGCGGGCTGGAATCTGGATGCCAACCAGATTCTCATCGACTTCGGGCCGAAGAAGGCCCACCCCATGCAGCTCCAGTACGCCGGGGAAAACCTGAAGGTCATCCCGAAAGATCATCCTCTGGCCCGCAAGTCGGCGGACCTGGCCGGCTTCAAGAAGGAGGCGTCCGAGGACCCGGCGGCGACCGTGCGCTCCGTCCTCTTGCACAGCGACCACCACCGGGCGACGCCCACCCAGATCGCCGCGCTGCTGATCCCGGACGTGTTCGCGGGCGAGGCGGAGTTCAAGCGCTGGTGGGAGGGCGCGAAGAAAGCGCTCAAGAAGGACGGGAAGTTCGTCATTCCGGCCAAGAAAACGGAGTTCGTGGAGTTGCGCGACGAGGCGCTCAACCAGAACCAGAACATCCTGGCGAGGTTTGCCACGGCGCGGCAACTCAAGACGCAGTTGGGCGTGCTGGACGAGGTTTCCAAGAACATCGAAGATTTCAAGGCCAGCCCGGACGGGTTGGAAGAAGTGCTGGTGGCGGCGGGCCAGTCGGCGGTGCGCAACCAGCGGTTGGACATCGACGCGGCGTTCGAGTTGCTCGTGACGCGGGATGAGATCGTCAACACCACGGGGGTCAAGCTGCCGGAGGACGCGCCGTTGCTCACCACCATGATGCGCGACGAGGAGAACCGCCTGGGTGAGATCATCGGCAACCTGCCTGCCGCCAAGCAGCGGTTCGCGTTGTTCCAGATGCCCGCCGCGTTGGGCGAGGACAAGTGGGCGCAACGCGCGCTCTCGTTGCTGCCGCAGACGCACAATGCCCGCGTCGTGGGCGAGGTGGCGCGGCTGTTCGAGTCGCAGGGGCGCACGGACGAAATGCGCGGGTTCCTGGATCGTTCGATCCGCGATTACTCGGTGACATGCGAGATGCTGCTCTGGCTGTGCAAGGAGCGCGAGGACGAGAAGTACGCCGATTTCGCCACGCCGCGTTTGTTCAAGGCGATCCTCTCCGCGCTGGAGCGGGATTCGCTCAGCGACATCAAGCGTTCGACGCGGCTGCACGATCTGCTTTCCAGCGACCGGACGCTGATCACGGAATTGCTCGTGAACTCCGACACCGCCGAGTTGCGGAGCGCGGCGCGGGCGCTGCTGGCGACGCCGTCGCTGGAGGAGTTGGACAAGCGTTCGTTGATGGCGCGGCTCATGAAGCTACACCCCGAGTTGCAGAATTTGCTGACCGGCGGCAACGAGGACAAGCCCGTCAATCTGACGGTTTCGTGGAGCAGCCTGGAGAAGCGCAAACTGGAGTTGGACGACCTGGTCAACAAGCAGATTCCCAAGAACATCGAGGAAATCCAGATCGCGCGGGAATACGGCGATTTGCGGGAGAATTTCGAGTTCAAAGCCGCCAAGGAAATGCAGGCCGTGCTGGCGCGGCGGCGTTCGGAGTTGGAGCGCGACCTCGACCGGGCGCG
>CAHJWO010000107.1 GCA_903642295.1 PVC group bacterium
CGGAGTCGGTTTGGCGTTGGGTCGGCTGCCGGGGGTGGGCGAGGGGAGGGGAACGGTGCGCATTTCCTCGCGGGCCTTGAGAAAAGCCTCGCGCCGTTGGCGGACCTGTTCGTCGAAACTCGGGATGGAATTGTAGCTCTGGGCCGAGAGGACGCCGCCAGCGAGGGTGCGGCCCGGAGTCGGCGGCAAGGCCAGCGGCGCGAGCAGCGCGGCGAGGACCAGCGCCGGAAGGACGAGACGGCGGAACGCGGTCCGGTGCGCCGCGCGACGGGAGAAAGGGAACGACATGGGGGAGTTCAGCTCGGCACGGCTTTGTCACCGGCGGCGGCGGGATGGTCCGGGGAGGGCGCGGGGAGCGCGTCGCCACCCGTGAACGGACGGCCGTGGTCGAGCCACGGGCGCGTCGGCCATTTGTGGACGAGCACGGCGTTGAGCCGTCCGCCGAGCAGGAGGAGCAGGCAGGTCACCCACGTCCACGTCAGCAGGACGATCAGGCCCGCGAGGGTGGCGTAGGTTTCGTTATAACGCGAGCCGCGCTCCTTGACGTAAAAGCCGAAGATCGCCGTGGCCAGCAACCAGCCCACCGAGAAGAACACCGCGCCGGGGAGGGCTTGTTTGACCGTCTGGTAAACCTCGGGGGTGAGGAGGTAGAGGACCAGCGCCAGGATGATCAACGCCAGCGCGATGATGGGGTATTTCACCATCGTCACCCACTGCTGGAGGTCGATGTGCAGGTGGAACGTGGCCTCGATGCTGGCCGCCAGCCGTTCGCCGAAGAGGATGGCGACGCTGCTGAAAAGGATCGTCACCCCCAGCCAGAACAGCAGCAGAATGGCGATGATCCAGCGGTTCCACCAACTGCGCTTCGGGTCCTTGATGCCGAGGCAATGGTTGAGCGTGCGGCTGATGGTGTTGATCAGGTTGATCCCGAGGTAAATCGCCACGGGGATGCCCAGCAGCGCGATGCCGCTGGTCGAACCGGTGACGACGAGTGCGACGACCTGCTGCTCGATGATCTGGTGGCTGATCGCGGGCATGAAGCTTTTGAGCAGCTCGATGATGTTGTGCAGCAGGGTCGGGTTGGTGCCGTACAGCGAAAGGAACGCCGACAGCAGGAAAAAGCCGGGCGCGGCGAGCAGGAAGATGAGGTCGTAGGCCATCATCGCGGCGAGACCGGTGGTGTTGTCGAAATAGGCTTCGACCAACCAACGGCAGATCAGACGCCAGGACCAGATGAAGGTTTTCATCGCGGGAAAGGTTGCATCAAACGAAATCGGGGATTGTGTTTCGAGCGTAAAATTGCCGATGTTTCCCCCCGTGGCGAACGCGAGAAAAATCTTTGTTTGCTCCGCCGGGTTCGGTGAGGGGCACAATACTGCGGCCCGGAACATTGTCGAAGCGCTGAACCTCGTCGGCAGCGGCCAGGTGGAGGCGGAGTTCGTGGACGTGCTCGGCGCTTCTCATCCGCGCCTCTACGAAATGCTGCGGAAGGGATACGTGCGGTTGATGAATCAGGCCCCGTCGCTCTGGGCGGGCATGTACCGGATGTTCGATTCGCCGAAGGCGGGGGTGTCGCCGGCGGTCAGGCTGTTGGCCGCCGAGCGGAAGGTGTTGGCCGAGCGCTTGGAGCGGGAGAAGCCGGCGGCGGTGGTTTCGACATATCCGCTGTACGGTTACCTGCTGGACGAGATTGCGCGGCAGGGCGGGCCGAGAGATTTCTTGAAGGTGACGGTGGTCACCGATTCGATTTCGATCAATTCGATCTGGCACCGTTGCGAGACGGATTTTTTCTGCGTCCCGAACGAGGAAACCGCCGAAGTCATGCGACGAGCGGGCGTGCCGAGCGACAAACTGCGTGTGCTCGGGTTTCCAGTCTCGCCGCGCTATGCCGACGGGGATTTGCCGAAGCGGCCCGACCCCACCGGGCCGGACGGCAGGCGGGTATTGTACATGATCAACGCCGGTCGCCAGTCCGCGCAGGAAACGGTGCGGCGGCTGCTCGAAATCCGGGACATCGAGCTGACCATCACTGTGGGCCGCGACATGGAAATGCGCGGGATGGTCGAGCGCGCCATCGGAGCGCACGACCGCACGCGGCGACCCGTGAAGCTCATTGGCTGGACGCGCGAGGTGCCTGCCTTGCTGACGAGCCATCACCTGCTGGTCAGCAAAGCGGGCGGGGCGACCACGCAGGAAACGATTGCCGCCGGCTGCCCCATGATCATCAGTCAGGTGGCCCCGGGTCAGGAGGAAGGGAACGCGCAACTCCTGGTGGACAACCGGGCGGGGTGTCTGGCGCTCACGCCGGAGAAGATCGCGGAAGCGGTGCAAGCCGCGTTTGCGGACGACGGGAAGGTTTGCCGGGAGTGGACCGCTAACATCGCCAAGCTCAGCCGTCCCGGTGCTGCGTTGGATAATGCCCGGTTTATCTTGGATAGGGTGGGGCTCGAAGGCGGCACCGGTTTTCAACCGGGTTAGCTTCCGGTAGATGCGACGTTGGAAGGTCCTTCGGCTCGTTACACTCGCTCAGGATGACAAAGAAAAAGAAGAAGCCGCACGAGGCTTTCCAAGCCAAGGCGGCTCTGATCGACCGCCACGATTCACCCCTTCGGCGGGGGAGCAGGCGCGGGGGCGGCTTTGGCGTCCGTGATCTTCTTTGTCAGAACGGGCAGGTTGGGATTCGTGGCATCCAGATCCACCGCCTTCTGCCACGCGGCGACGGCCTTCTCCGTCTCGTTTAATTTCAGGAAAGTGTCTCCCAAATGTTCGTAAACGGCCGCGTCTTCCGGCTGGGTGGCCTGCACCGCCTTGGCCAACTCGACGCTGGCCTGCTCGAACTGATTGGTTCGGTAATAGTACCATCCCAGGCTGTCCAAGTACGCGCCGTTTTCGGGGTCGATCTCCAGCGCGCGCTTGATGAGGCTGCCGCCTTCTTCGAGGTTCATGCTGTGATCCACCCACATGTAGCCCAGGTAGTTACTGATGAGGGCAATCCGTCGATTGTCGTCCTCCATGCCCAGCGATTTTTTGAGCAGCAGCCCCGCGCGGTCGTACAGCCCGGCTTGCTCGGCGGACATGCCGAACTCGAAATAAAAACGACTGTCCAATAGGGCAGGCTGCGCGCTTTGCGCCTCCAACTCCGTCTGCTCGAAGATGGTCAGCGCCTGCTGATGCTGCTTGGCGCGCTCGAAAGTGACCGCCAGCAAGAATGAAAAACCCGGCTGACCGGGAAAACGCTTGCGCGCCTCCGCCAGCAGCGGCACCGCCCGCTCGGGTTGATTGCGGCGAATCAGGAGGTCGGTCACGTTCTCGTAACCTTCCAGGTAGTTGGGATTGACGAGCAGGCTTTGCTCGTAGTTGGCAATCGCCTTGTCGGGCTGATCGAGCTTCTCGTAAAGCTTGGCCAGTGTTTCGTAAGCGTGGCCGTCCGCCGGATTGATCTTGAGCAGGACTTCCAACGTTTCGGCGGCTTTATCCTGCTGATCGACAGTCACGTAGCAACGCGCCAGGTTCTCCCGGACGACGACCGTCCCGGGACCCGGGTCAAGCTCCAGCACCCGCTGATAGACCGGAATCGCCTCTTTGAACTGCTTGGTGGCGACGTAATAATCGCCCACTTTGGCGATTACATCGGCATCGTCCTTGCCGTTGACGAACGTCTTCTGAAAAACCTCGTTGGTCTTTTTGAGGGGCTCACCCGCCAACGAACTCTCGGTGGTGAAATATTGCTCGATGAACAATTTGCCGAGGTAGAGCCAGAACTCCGCCTTGCCGGTATCCACCTTGGCGGCCCGGTCGAGGAGCGCGGGAATTTTGTCGGTCTGGTTGGTTTCTCTGTAAATTGTCCGCAGGTAATCGTACCCGCGAATCTCCGTCGGGTCCAGGTCCAGCGCCTGGGAGATGTACTTCTGCGCCAGGTCCGCCTTGTTCTGCTGCGAATAGTAAATGTATCCGAGGGCGAGATAAGGCTTGGCCAGCTTCGGCGCGGCTTTGATGGTGTCCTTGAGCAGGTTGATCGCGGCGGGAACGTCGCCGCGGCGCAAGTAATCCTGCGCGAGTTTGACGGATAGTTCCGCGTTGCCCGGGTCGAGCGCGAGCGACTTGAGGTACTGGGCATTGGCCCCATCCGGGTCCTTGTCCTCTTGGAGGACGCCGCTGACGTAATGCGCGGCGGCGTCCGCCCTGCGCTCGCCATCGAGCGCCAGTTGGAGATCCCTGGCGGGCGGGCGGTACGTGTCATCGTACACTACGGCCATGTCGGGTCGATGGTGGGCGGGTGCGGCCTGTGCCACTGCCGTGTTGCTACGACGCGGGACCGGCTTGGGAGCCGCGACCGACGGTGCGGCAAACAGGGACGAAAATCCCGCCGACGACAGCGCGGCGACTCCCGCCGCGCCCGGGAATCGACGCAAAATCTTCCGGGCACGGCTGGTCCGATCACATCCCAGGCGGGAGGTCGTCCGGCGCATCGCCTTAACCTACGATTTAGCTCTTGTAACGCAACCGCTTCTTGTGGCGGTTTTCCTTCATCCGCTTGCGGCGCTTATGCTTCGAGATTTTGCTTTTCCGACGTTTCTTCAGGGAGCCCATAACAAACTTTTGCCGTCCAAGCCGTTGCTAATAAACGACTTTATTCAGCGGATATTCAATGATGCCTTCGGCGCCAAGCGCTTTCAGTTGTGGAATGATTTCGCGCACCACCTTCTCGTCGATCACCGTTTCAACGGCGACCCAGCCCTCGTTAGCCAAGGGCGAGACGGTGGGATTGCGGAGGGAGGGTAGAGCGGCCAGCAGGTTTTGCAACTGATTTTGCGCGAGGTTCATTTTCAGGCCGACCTTGTCGCGCGCCGCCAGTGCGCCCTTCAGCAAAAGCATCATGCGCTCCAGTTTATCCCGCTTCCAGTCGTCGCGGAGCGCGCCGGCGTTGGCGATCAGCTGCGGATAGGACTCCATCAGCGTTGCAATCACGCGCAAGTTGTTCGCGCGGAGGCTGCTGCCGGTTTCGGTAATGTCCACGATGGCATCGACCAGATCGGGCACCTTGACCTCCGTCGCCCCCCACGAGAACTCGACCTCGGCCTGCACGCCCTGGCGTTCCAGAAAGCGGCGGGTCAGTCCGACGGCCTCGGCGGCGATGCGTTTGCCCGCGAGGTCCTGCACGGTGCGGATCGGCGAATTTTCCGGCACCGCGAGCACCCAGCGCGTGGGCGCGGCGCTGGCCTTGCTGAACGGCAGGTCGCAAAGCACCTCCACTTTCGAGCCGTTTTCCTCGATCCAATCCGCCCCGGTCAGACCCGCGTCCAGAAAGCCCTGTTCCACGTAACGGCTGATCTCTTGCGCCCGCAGCAGCCGGATACGCAACTCGGGATCGTCCACGCTCGGTTTGTACGAACGACTCGCGCCGCTGATCTGGAAACCGGCCTTCGCAAAGAGCGCGAGCGTGGGCTCCTGCAAGCTGCCGCTCGGCAAACCGAGACGCAGGTAGGTCGTCGAAGCGGGATCGGAATCAGGCACGGGTCGGGCGGGAAGGGGCTGGAAAGTTGGACGCGGTCCGCGCTAAGGCAAGCAACTTTTCTTCGACAAACGATTCAACGAGGATTCTGCTGTTTCACTTCACCAGATTTTTACCCTGCAAATCCATGTCATCGCTGAATAAAGAAGCCCTTGCCAAAGCCGCCACCGTCGCCCGGGGATTGGCGATGGACGCCGTTCACGCCAGTAACAGCGGACACCTCGGCCTGCCGCTCGGATGCGCGGAGATTGGCGCGGTGCTTTTCGGCCATTCGCTGAAATTTTGTCCCGATCATCCCGAGTGGCTCAACCGCGACCGCTTCGTGCTCTCGGCGGGGCACGGCAGCATGTTCCTTTACAGTTGGCTGTTTCTGACCGGCTACCCGGACATGACGTTGGACGAGATCAAGAATTTCCGTCAGTTGGGCAGCAAGACGCCGGGGCACCCGGAGTTGACCCACGCGCCGAGTGGCGTGGAGACCACGACCGGGCCGCTGGGACAGGGGGTAGGGAACGCCGTCGGCATGGCCCTGTCCGCGAAGATGGCGGAAGCCCGGTTCAACACCAAGGAGCACGAAATTTTCGATCACCATATTGTCGTGCTGGCGGGCGACGGGTGTATGCAGGAAGGCGTGGCGATGGAGTCCCTGGAGTTCTGTGGTCATCAGAAGTTGGATAACCTGATTCTGATCTACGACGCCAACGCCGTGACGCTCGATGCGATGGCGAAGGTCTCGCAGAGCGAGAACACCGCCGAGCGGTTGGACGCGATGGGCTTTGACGTGCAGACCATCGAAGGCAACGATATGGACCAGTTTTTGACCGCTTACGACCGCGCCAAACAGGCCGGGAGCGGCAAACCGCAGGCGATCATTGCCAAGACCCTTATCGGCAAAGGGATTCCCGAAGTGGCGGGCACGCAGAAGGCGCACGGCGAGGGCGGCGCGAAATTCGTGGACGAGGCCCGTAAGAATCTGGGCCTGCCGGCGGAGCATTATTTCGTGTTCCCGGAAACCACCAAGTTTTTCGCCGACCGGAAGCAGGAGTTGAACGCCGCCCACGACGAATGGGTAAAAACGTTTGACGCTTGGAAGGCCGCGAATCCCGAGAAGGCGAAAGAACTTTCGGTTTCCAGCGCCTTGAGCCAGCAGATGGCGGAACAGACGGACAAAAAAACGGCGGACGTGGCCCCGCTCTTCGCCGCTATCCCCGAGTTCCCGGCGGACAGCAAGATTGCCACGCGCAAGGCGGGTCAGGACGTGCTTCAACCGCTGGCCAAGATCACGCCGTTGCTCATCGGCGGCAGCGCCGATCTCTATGGTTCGACGTTGAATTACATCGGCGATTTGAAGGCGCGCGACGACGACTTTTCTCCCGAGAACCGCACGGGCCGCAACATCCCGTTTGGCATCCGCGAGCACGGGATGTGCTCGATGATGAACGGCATCGCCGCGCACGGCGTCTTCCGGCCCAGTGGGGCGACTTTCCTCGTTTTTGCGGACTATTGCCGGGCAAGCATCCGGCTGGCGGCGTTGTCGCATCTGCCCGTCACGTACGTCTTCACGCACGACAGCGTGGGTGTGGGCGAGGACGGCCCGACGCATCAGCCGGTGGAGACGATTCCCGGTCTGCGAATCATTCCCAATCTGGACGTAATTCGCCCGGCGGACCCGGAAGAGACGGCAGGGGCCTGGGTCGCTGCCTTGGAACGCTCGGACGGTCCGACGCTGTTGGCGCTTAGTCGGCAGTCGGTTCCGTTGTTGAAGGAGATCCCCGTGAAAACCCGGCGCGAGGGCGTGCTCAAGGGTGGCTACATCGCCAGGAAAGAAACGGCCGCGCTCGACCTGATCCTCCTCGGCGCCGGCAGTGAACTGCAACATGCGATGAAGGCCGCCGAGACGCTGGGCGCGGGCACCCGCGTGGTGAGCATCCCGTGCTTCGAGCGATTTGACCGCCAACCGCAAGAGTACAAAGACGAGGTGCTGCCAAAATCCTGCCGCCGTCGGGTTTCCATCGAGGCAACCGTGCCGGTGAGTTGGGCGGAGTACGTCGGCCTGGACGGCGTGAGCATCGGGATCAGCCGCTTCGGCATGAGCGCGCCCGGTGACACCGTGATGAAGGAACTCGACATCACCGCCGAGCAGGTGATCAAAGTGGCGAACGGCCTGGCAAAGAGTTGACCTGAGGGTGAGCGTTTCCTAGAATGCGCTCTCATGAATCCGCCCCGCTTCGGCGTCGCCCTGCGATGGATCGTCGCCGCCTCGCTGGGCGCGGGTGGGATCTACCTGTTGGCGCGGGTAATGACCCACGAGAGCGATTGGATCATCATCTTTGCGAAAAGCCTATATGGCCTTGCCGCTTTGATGTCGGGCGTGCTGCTGGCCGCTCCCGAACTCGTCCGGTGGGCCGTGACACCCATCCACCGGGTGATCGATCAAATTTTACTGCCTTCCGAAACGGAGGTGCCGCCGGTGGATTTCAAATTGGCGAGGTACTACGCGCATAGCCTGCGCTACGAGGAAGCCTGCGAAGAATATTTCGAGATCATCCGGTATCATCCGGAACAGACGGCAGCTTATCTGGAGGGAATTCGAGCGGCGTCTCTGGCTGGCGATGCCGGTACGGCAAAAAAGTTTTACAAAGCCGCCCGGCGCATCATGCGAACCCGCGATGAGCGCCGATTGCTCAAGGGCATATACACCGCCCGCCACCGGCTGGAGACTGTCTCCGGATAAATGGACGTTATCCGAGAGCTGAAATTCCCGATCAACGATTGATGACTACCGTTTCCGGTTTGCTTGGACTGGCGTTTCTCGGCTCCGAGCTAGGTTTGGCATGGCGGCGGCGTGCCTCCCGCGAGCCGAAAAGCCATGGAATGGACGACGGCTCTCTGGCGCTGCTCTGGAGGGTCATTGGATGCGCAATGACGGCAGGCTTTCTTTTGGCCGTGTTCGATGTCGGACCGAGATTGCCCGCGAGTGTTCCCTGGGGTCCAATCAGCCTGGGAGTATTCGCTGTCGGCACCCTTCTGCGGTGGTGGGCCATCTGGCATCTCGGCCAATTCTTCACGGTGGACGTAGCGGTCGCTGACGACCAGTGCGTGGTGGATACCGGGCCGTACCGCTGGGTACGCCATCCGTCCTATAGTGGTTTACTCTTACAATTTACCGGGGTCGGACTGGCGCTGTTCCATTGCTTGAGTCTCGCGGTGATCATTTTGCCCATCGGATGGGCGCTCCTGCACCGCATCCGGGTGGAAGAGAAAGCGTTGTCGGCCGCGTTGGGTGATGCCTACAAAAAATACGCCAGCGCCACGAGACGCCTCGTACCGTTGGTGTATTGATAAAACGCTGCCCCGGTTACAAACCGCGCGGCCCGCGCACCGAGATGCTGGGATCGGTCCGCAAAATTTCGCTCGGGGTATCGTGCTGCCGGAAACGTTGATCGTTTTCGTCGATGATAGTGCTGTTATCGTACGAATCCGTCGTGGTGCCGCGACGGTTGTAATGTCGGGGAATATGACTGCCGGTCGGCACCCGGTACTCCGGGCCGTTCGCCACTCCTGCCGAGTTTCCCTGGGTGTCTTGGCTGTTGCGCCCGTCTTGAGCGGGGAGACGGTCGCGCGTGGTCGCTTTGGAGGCCGGACGAGCGGCTGTTGCCTTTGCCGCTTTTTCTGTTTTGACGAGGCGATGACCGTGCCGCTTGACAGGTTTTTTCTCATCGTCCGCATGAGTCACTGACGGACTGAACGCCAAGACCGCGGCGACCGCGTAAATCGCTGGTTTGATGTAAAAAGAAGTTTTCATGGTGAAGTTTGGCTGCCTGATTCGTTCGTAGAGGATAGCACAAACAGGGGCATAAATCTATGCTTGATGGAGAACGATGAACATAATTCCCCGCGAAAAAACTCCCCGGAATCCATCCCGGCCATTGTCACGACTGGCACGTGACAACACCAGTATTCTGAAGTTAAAACCCCATTCCCGGCAAACCCATCCCGCCCAGCCCGGCAGTGAGCTTGCTCATCTCGGCTTCCGCCATCTTCTTGCCGTCCTCGATGGCCTGTTTGACGCCGGAAAGCACGAGGTCCTCGAGCATTTCCACGTCCTCGGGGTCCACCACGTCCTTGGAAATCTTGATGCTGACGACATCACCCGCGCCGGTGGCCACGACCGTGACCTTGCCGCCACCCACGGAGGAAGTCACCGTGCGGTCGGCGAGTTCTGACTGCATTTTCACGGCGTCAGATTGCATCTTCTGAGCCTGCTTGAGCATTTTATTGAAGTTCATAGTTGGCGAGGAGTTGATTGCGGTGGAAAGGGTGGTCAGGCGGGGCCGTTCACGGAGCGAATCTCGCCCTCGAAAATCTTGAGCGCCTTCTGAATCATGGGGTCGTTCTTGAAGGCCTCCGCCGGGTCCTGCGGAGGCTGGGCGGCATCGGGTGTGCGCCGGGAAAAGGGCTGATCGCCCGCAGCATGGCTGCCATTTCCGGCGGGCGCTGGCTCGGCGGCAGCCGGGTCCGCTAACTCCAGCTTCAAACCGACGGGCCGCCCGGCGACCTTGGCGAGGATGGCTTCCAACAGCTTGCGATTGTTTGCCTTGTTGAGCGATTCAACGAACATCCGCTGCTCGGGTGCGAAGCCGACCCGCAGTTGATCACCTTCGGCGGACAGAATCTTGCCCGCTTGGACCCAGGCCGTGATGAGCGGGCGCTGCGATTTGATTTCGCGGATGAGGTCGCCCCAGACACGCGCGCCATCCAGTGGAGCACCGTCGGCGGGCGAAGGTGAGGCCGGCGGGGCAGTCTCGGCGGCGGGCGCTGGGGGGGGGGCGTCCGAGGAAGTGACCGGTTCCGTGCCGGTGGCGGCGGGACCCGACACCGTTTTTTTCATCGCGGCGAAATCCATGCGCGAGGCGGGCGCGGAGGGCGGCGGTTCCTGACGGTTGGCCGGTGTCGGCGGAGTCGGCGGACGAACGGTTGCCACGACGGCCTCGCGGCGTGGAGTGGTCGAGGGAGTGACCGGGGAGGCCGCGCCATTCGTCGTGCCCGGGTTACCCTCGCGGAGGGTGGTCAGTGCGTCGAGCACCTCTGTCAAGGTGCTCTGACCAAGGCTCTGGATGGCCTTGATGAGCGCAATCTCGAAGTGCAGCTTTTTGTTGGGCGCCCACTTCATGCGGTTCTCGGCGGCGGCAAAACCATCGATTAATTCCAGCAATCGCTCGGTGGAAACGAGGGGAGATTGCCCTTGGAAAACGACCGTCATTCCCTCGGCTTGCGCACTCTCGGGGTTGACCTGGAAGACGAGCAAGTTACGGAGATGGGCGATGAGTTCGCCCATCAGGCGCATCAAATCCTTGCCCGCTTCGGACTGTTCGTCCAGCACGGCGAGCGTTGCCGGGGTGTCACGGTCGAGCAGGCCGCCCGCGAGGCGCGAAACGGTTTCAGGGGCCGTGAAACCGAAGATGCCCAGCACGTCGTCGATCTGAATGGCGTCGCCGCAGAAGGCCACCAACTGGTCGAGCATGGATTCGGCGTCGCGCAGGCCCCCCTCCGCGCCGCGGGCGACCGCGTCCGCCGCGTCAGCGGTCAGGGTGATCTTTTCAGCCGTGCAAATTTTCTGGAGGTGCGCGGCAATGAGGGGGGCCGGGATGCGGCGGAGATCGAACCGCTGGCAGCGGCTCAGGATGGTGGGAAGTACCTTTTGAACCTCGGTCGTGGCGAAGACGAACTTCACGTGCTCCGGGGGTTCTTCCAGGGTTTTGAGCAACGCGTTGAAGGCGGCAGAGGTCAGCATGTGGACCTCGTCGATGATGTAAATTTTGTACTTCCCACGGGTCGGGGCGTACCGCACGTTGTCGCGCAGTTCGCGGACCTGTTCGACGCCGTTGTTGCTCGCACCGTCAATTTCCAGCACGTCCAGGGAAATCCCGGCGGCAATCTCCTTGCACGAGTCGCACACGCCGCACGGCTCGGTGGTCGGAGCATGAATGCAGCAGAGCGCCTTGGAAAGGATGCGGGCCGTGCTGGTTTTGCCGGTCCCGCGCGGGCCGACAAAGAGGTAGGCGTGGGCCAGCCGGTTCTGCGTGATGGCGTTTTTGAGCGTGCGCGTGATGTGGTCCTGGCCCACCACGTCGTCGAACGTCTGGGGCCGGTACTTGCGCGCGAAAACCTGGTAGCTGCTCACGAGGATCAGTGTACGACTTTCCGGCGTCGGGGAAACCAGATTTTGGAAGATTCAGGATTCGAAAAACGAGATCCAGTTTCGGAGGAGAAGCCCCCTGTAACGACGCGGGTGGTGGGGATCAGACGTTGCTGGGAGTTCCCCATCTCCGCCGAGAGGAGCAGGACCCACGGCCCGACGGGGACGGCTGGGACAGCCATCAGGACCTTGGGCACGATTCCGCTGCACGGCGGAGTTATTTCAGGTCGGTGAAGAGATTGGGATGGGAATCGGCGGCGACCAGATAGTTCTCGCGGTTGTCGCGGCGCTCCATGATGTATTTATCCAGGGCGGGATCGACCGGGATGGGATATTTGCCGTTGAAACAGGCGAGACAAAAATTACTTTCCGGGATGCCCGTCGCGCGGACCATGCTCGGTACGTCGAGGTAGCCCACGCTATCAGCTCCGAGGTAGTCGCAGATTTGCTCGTGCGAGAGTTGGTTGGCGAGGAGACTTTCGGGGTCGGGGAAGTCGATGCCGTAGTGGCAGGCGTGGCGGTGCGGCGGACAGCTTACCCGCATATGAACCTCTTTTGCGCCCGCCTCGCGCAGGCTGGTGACGCGGGCGCGCGCCGTGGTGCCGCGCACGATGCTGTCGTCAACGACCACCACGCGTCGATTTTTTACCGCGCCCTTGATGAGGTTGAGCTTGATGCGCACGTTGAAGTCGCGGATGAGCTGGCTGGGTGCCAGAAAGGTGCGTCCGATATAGTGATTGCGCACGAAGGCGTGCTCGAAGGGGATGCTGAGTTCCTCCGCGTAGCCGAGGGCCGCGTAATTGCCGCTGTCGGGGACGGGAACCACGACATCGGCTTCGACAGGGTGCAGACGGGCAAGTTCGCGGCCCATGTTGGTGCGGGCGGCGGCGACGTTCACGTCGTCGATGAGGCTGTCGGGCCGGGCGAAATATACGTACTCGAACATGCAGAACGCCTTTTTTTCCTGCCGAAAGGGCCATTCGCTCCGGATACCGGTATCGTCGATGATGACGACCTCACCGGGTTCGATTTCGCGGATGAACTCGGCATGGACGAGATCGAAGGCGCAGGTTTCGGAGGCGAGGACGTAGGCATCGTCGAGCTTGCCGAGGACGAGCGGGCGGAAACCGAAGGGGTCGCGGACGCCGATGATCTCGTGCTCGCTCATGATGACGAGCGAAAACGCCCCCCGGGCGCGCGTCAGGGCGGAGAGCGCGCTGCCATTGTTGCCGTCCGTCGGCTGAGCGAGCAGGTGCAGCATGATCTCGCTGTCGTTGGTCGTCTGGAAAATGGAGCCGCGCTTTTCCAGTTCGTCGCGCAGCACGTCGGCGTTGATCAGGTTGCCGTTGTGGGCGAGGCCGATCTGGCCGCGCGCGCCATGTCCAATCATCGGTTGGGCGTTGACGAGGTTGCTGCTGCCCGTAGTCGAATAGCGGGTGTGGCCGATGGCGCGCGTGCCGGTGAGGCGCTCGATGTCGGCGGACTGGAAAACCTGGCCGACGAGGCCCATCGCCTTGTGCAGGTTGAAGAGTTCGCCGTTGGCCTTGGCGCTGACGATGCCCGCGCTCTCCTGGCCCCGGTGCTGGAGGGCGAAGAGGCCGTAGTAAGTCAGTGCGGCGGCGTTGGGGTGGTTGAAGATGCCGAACACGCCGCATTCGTGGTGCGGATAAGGTTGGTCAGGGGTAGCCACAGGAGAGAGGGGAACGGTGGACCTGGTCGGGAGTCAGCAGTTGTCCGCGGATTTCGCAGATTTCCGCAGATTGGAAGAGGGTAAGGGAGGGCGATGCAAAAACATCAGGATTGAAAGAGAGCATCGACCGGCATCGTCCAACCGGGAACGGCTCCCTCAGCTTCAGCGGTGTCGCCGCGCCGATAAACGGCGGCAGGGGCACTTGGATCGTCAATCAGAGAGAGCTCTGTGGTGATCATACGCTGGCCATCTTATCACATGATCACCGTTGAACGCGAGTCTGTTATTGGCACCACGCGCTACTAAGTATGTACGAGAAGGTTTCCAGGTGGATGGCGATCTCCGGGCGCCAGGTTTTCGGGACCGCGCCGCGGTCGAA
>CAHJWO010000108.1 GCA_903642295.1 PVC group bacterium
CCCGCTTTGGCGCCTCGCCAAAGAGCAGGGAGCCGCCACTCCCGGAGCCGACGGCGGGGCACCGTCGGCAGCACGCGAGGCGCGTGCGCTCCCCAAACTGACCTGCTTGGGCCAAATTGAATGACCTTGGCATGGCCCCGCTGGCTACCCCGGAGGGGTGCAGGAGATTAGCCGGGGGTAACGCCCCCGGAACCCGTCCGGGAGATGCTGCACCCCGGCGGGGTGCGGGAGGTCCCGATGCGGGAGCAACCGCGAGAACGGGGATAAGTCGGAGCGGTGACGCCGCCGCCCCGCGTTCGCCTTGGAATCCGCCGCGCTCTGATTTCCGGTCAGGTGGACGGCGACCTCCGGGTGCCGTGATAGACGGGACCAGCGGGGGACGCCCTCTCGGAAGATCGGCGCACCCGACGGCGCCCGGAGGTCGCCGTCCACCCCTTTTTCCCGGCGCGTCGCCTCCTGAATCAGGAGGCAACTCTTGGACCTTGAACGTTCCCCGGTTTCTTGTTTTCTTGCTGCCTTGCATCCTGGTTCCTTCCTCCATCGTCTGCTTCTCGCGCTCGTCGTGGCGTCGGCATTCCTCGGTCACCCCCTGGCCGTTTCCGCACACGACGCCCGGCCACCCCAACCGGTCAACGTGGTGCTGGTGCATGGTTTCACCGACACCGGCGCGATCTTCAATCCTCTGGTCAGCGTCCTCGAAAAACAGGGCTGCCATTGCTTCGCCCCGACCCTCCGCCCAACCGATTTCCGCTACGGTGTCCACGACCTGACGCTCAAACTCGCCGCCGAGATCGACGCCCGTTTCGGCCGGTCGCAGCCCCTCATTCTGATCGCGCAGAGCATGGGCGGCCTCGTCGCGCGCGACTATGTGCAGAATCTTGGCGGGGATCGCCGCGTCCGGGCGTGTTTCATGATCGTCACGGCGAACCACGGCACGCTCTGGGCCAACCTTTCGCCCGGCGGCGGCGTGCGGGACTTCGCCATCGGCAGCCCGTTCCTCCGCGCGCTCAACGCCGATCTCAGCGCGTGGAAATCCATCCCCGCGTATGCCTACTGGACGCCGTTCGACTTCGTGGTGGTGCCCTCGATCAGTGCGATGTGCTCCTTCGGTCGGTCAAAGAGTATCCCCGCTCCCTTTCACCAGTCGATGGTGAAGGATCGGGAGTTGATGGCCGACATCGCGGCGAAGATTCAGGCCCTGCCGGATCGCCCTTTCGCTTCCGCCGGAAACGGGCGATAGTACCCGTCTCATCATGGAAGACCTCGAAGCCAGAATCCAGGCCGCCCAGCAAAACCCGCAGAACCTCGGCGAAATGGCCGACGCCGATTCCGTCGGCACCGTCGGCAGCCCGGACTGCGGCGACATGCTGCGCATGTGGGTCAAATTCAAGGACAAGGACGGCCAGAAGGTCATCGACCGCGCCACCTTCCAGACCTTCGGCTGCCAGACGGCTATCGCGGTCGCCAGCGTGGCGACCCAGATGATCGCGGGCAAGACCGTGGCCGAAGCCCTCACGCTCTCGGGTGAGGAACTCGCGGCCCCGCTCGGCGCGCTGCCGCCGATGAAAATCCATTGCGCGCAACTCGTCGAGGGCGCGCTCCGCTCGGCCCTCGCGCCGACGGAAAATACGATCCCGGTCGCCGCTGCCACGCCGGCAAAACCGGCGGCTGCCGCCACGCTTTTCGACCAGTTAAACGCCGGCAACAGCGGCACCGGCAAAAAGCTCAAGGTCGTCCTCATGGACAACCCCGCCCCCGGCGCCTAAATTTCTCCTTTCTGCCATGCACGAAAATTCCGAAATCACCCTCAGCCGCGACGTGGAGGCCATCCAGATCCCCAGCGGCAATCTTATCACCCTGCCCGCCGGGATGACGGTGGTCATCACCCAGTCGCTGGGCGGCAGCTACACCGTTGCCTCGCCCACCGGCCTCTCCCGCATCGTGGAAAAAGATGCCGACGCCCTCGGCCTGACCGCGGAGGGCACGCAACAGGAAGTGTCCTTCACGGACGGTGACCTGGACCCGGCGAAGCAGGAAAAAGCGGCCTGGGAAAAGCTCAAAACGTGTTTCGACCCGGAAATCCCCGTCAACATCGTGGACCTCGGACTGGTGTACGACTGCCAGATCAACCCGTCTGAAACCCCGGGCAAGGGCAGCCGGATCGCGGTGCAGATGACCCTCACCGCCCCCGGCTGCGGCATGGGCCCTTCCATCGCGGCGGACGCCGAGAGCAAGCTGCGCACGATCCCCGGCGTCTCGGAAGCCGAGGTCGCCCTCGTCTGGGACCCACCGTGGAACCAGCACATGATCAGCGAGGCGGGCAAAATGAAGCTGGGGATCATTTGAGGCAGGGACGGCTGGCCTGGCCGCCCGTGACTTGGCAGAAAGCCGCTGCGTACAAGCCGCGCCCTGGCCGAAACAAGTGGGACGGCTGGGGGCGGCCGTCCCTCCCTTGAGTTTTCCGGTTGCCTTTCCCGAAAAATCTGAGACTTTACCCATCCTTTTCAGGTCAACCTCCTACCCGTTTTCTTCGTCATGTCCCAGCACCGCAGCCTCAAAGGCGCTTCCAAGATCACTGTCAAGCGCAACGTTTTGAAACGCTTCGAGCGCGTTGAACTCATGAAGAAGCGCGGCGTCTTCAAGGCGGGCACCAGCGTCATCGGCCTGCCCAAGACCAAGCCGGAGGCTTGAGCAAACGCGGAAGCGGGAAGTCGGAACGCGGAAGTAAAACCACCGCGCCTTTCTGGCTCCCCTCTGAATTTCCGCGTTCCGACTTCCCACTTCCGACTTTTTCCCGTGCGCCTCAATCGCTATCTGGCCGCTGCCGGGCTGGGTTCGCGCCGGGCGTGCGAGGCCATCATCACCGCCGGACGGGTGTCCATCAACGGCCGCCCGTGCGTCATTTTGGCGACCACGGTCGAGCCAGATGACGCCGTCAAGGTGGACGGCAGCACGGTGCAGGTAGAGCGCCAGATTTACGTCCTGCTCAACAAACCGGTCGGCTTCCTTTCTACCCGCACCGACCCGCGTCAGCGCGACACGGTGTTCGATTTGCTGCCGCAGGATTTTCCCCGGGTGTTTCACGTTGGCCGGTTGGACAAGGACAGCGAGGGTTTGCTCCTGCTGACCAACGACGGCGAGTTCGCTTTGCGGCTCACTCACCCGCGCTACAAGGTCGATAAGGAATACGAGGTGATTCTGGATCGACCGTTCGACATGACGCTGACCGAGAAGCTCGTCCAGGGCGTTTTCATCAAGGTCGACGCCGATCAGGAAGGCCAGCCGCCCCAACGGGTCCGCGCCCGGGCGGAAGGCATTTACAAGCTGGCCGCCAACAAGCTCAAAGTCATTTTGCGCCAGGGTCTCAAACGGCAAATCCGTTTGATGTTCCTCCAGGTCGGCTACGAGGTGAAGCGTCTCCAGCGGGTGCGCCTGGGCACGCTCCGATTGGGAAGTTTGCGTCCCGGCGAGTGGCGCTATCTCGACGCCCGTGAAGTGGCGGCGTTGATGGGTAAGGACACCGCGTCCAGCGGGCGGCCCACCCTGCGGGGACGTTGACGCTCGGCCCCTGGCCGTCACCCAAATTTTAGTGGTTTGGAGAGAAAAGAGGACAGGCGGTCGCTCCGCTTCTCCTCAATCTGCGAAAATCTGCGGAATCTGCGGACACTTTTCTCTCTTGGGAGCACTTTCGTCAGAGATCTATTCTCGTCGAGGATGATTCTCCTCCGCTTGATCGGGAGCAAGTTTTAGAAACTCCGCCGCATCGTCACCGGCAACCGATGGGAACATTTCCAGGAATTCCCGTAAGGAAAAACCATCATCCAAATAATCCAGCAATGTCTGGGTGGGAACACGGGTACCCGTGAAAACGAGTGTGCCACCCATGAGACCAGGGTCAGAATGCACCGGACTTGCGAGTGAGCATCACCACGAAAGCATTGTAGTCATGCAGAAGCGGCGGTCAACGTCTGGGACCCGGTATACTCCGGGTTGATAAGGTGCGTCGGACCGACATTTTCCAGCCGTGCCCTTTTACATTCCCCGTTTCGTCCTTACCTTCCCGACGTGCCGACCCTGCGCTTGTTCCGCCTCTTGCTCTGGATGCAATGGCGTAGCCTCCTGGCGCGGGTGCGCGGGTTGAGAAAGCGCTCGCCTCTGCTGCCGTTTTTGCTCGTCTCGTTCGTTGCGGGTTACCTGCTGCTGGGCTATTTCCTGTTCTTCCGGGGCTTGAAGTTCGTCACGGCGTTTCCGGCGGTTGGTGCGCTGTTGTCCCAACGCATCCTGTTCCTGATTTTCGGCTTCTTCTTCGTGATGTTGGTGTTCTCCAATCTCATCATCGGCTACAGCACGCTCTTCAAGAACCGCGAGACCAACTGGTTCCTGACGCTGCCCATTCGCCACGCGGACATCTACCGCTGGAAGTTCCTCGAATGCGTGGCCGTGTCGAGTTGGGCGCTCATGTTCCTGAGCGCGCCCATGATGGCGGCCGTCGGGCAGGTCAACTCCGCCTCGCCCGCGTTCTATTTTCAGATCGCGGCGGCCTACCTGCCTTTCGTCGCCCTCCCGGCGCTGCTCGGCTCCGCGCTGGTGCTGGCGCTCGTGGCCTTATTATCCAAGCCCTGGGCCAAGCAGGCCCTCCTCGCCGGGGCGATCTTCGGCCTCGCGGCGCTCATCATTTTTGTGCAGCCCGCCGACGCCAAGGACCTCGGCAGCTCGTCGGAAATCCGCATCTTCAACCAACTCCTCAGCCACACCCGTTTCAGCCTGAACCCCTTCCTGCCCAGCGCCTGGATGGCCCACACCGTGTTCGCGCTGAGCGGCGGTCTGGCGCGTGAGGGCGGGTTCTACTTCTGCCTGCTGCTGAGCAATGCGCTGATGGGCATGCTGCTCGGCTTCGAGGTCGCCAGCCGGTTCTTTTACGACAGTTGGGCGCGGGCGTTCAGCCACCGCTCCGAGCGCAGCCAGCTCAAGGCCGACCACCGCCGCCAGGCCCGCCTGCGCCGCAGCTTCACCCAAACCGTGCTGGACTCCTGGCCGATGGCCGCGCTGGTCAGCCGCCCCGTCAGCGCGCTGGTGCTCAAGGACAGCCGGATCTTCTGGCGCGACCCTGCCCAGTGGTCGCAGGTGATGATCTTCTTCGGCCTGCTGACCATCTACGTGCTCAACCTGCGCAACGTCACCTACGACATCCAGAGCCGGCTCTGGGGCACGATGATCTCGTACCTCAACCTGACCGCCTGCGCTCTGACGCTCTCCACGTTGACCACCCGTTTTGTCTTCCCGCAGTTCTCGCTGGAGGGACGGCGGTTGTGGATCATCGGCCTCGCGCCGCTGGGGCTGCCGCGCGTGCTGATGCAAAAGTTCTGGACCGCCTGCTGCGCGGCGACGTTCCTCACGGTCAGCCTGATGGTGGCGTCCGGCACCATCCTGAAACTTTCCGGGTGGCAGATTACCTACTTCGCGGCGGCCATCGCCCTGATGAGCAATGCGCTGTGCGGGCTGTCGGTCGGGCTGGGTGCGTTGTTCCCGAACTTCAAGGAGGATAATCCGAGCAAGATCGTCAGCGGCTTCGGCGGCACGCTCTGCCTGGTGGGCAGCTTCGTGTACATCGTGCTTTTCATCGCGCTGCTGGCTTTCCCCGCGAGCCTGCCATTCTCCGCGCCGAGCATGACGCCCTCCGTCCGAACGGCCCTCGGGACCGTGGCCAATGGCGCGGCTCTCCTTTTGAGCTTGGGCGCGGCCGTCATTCCGCTGGCGCTCGCGCGGAGACGCTTGAAAAACATGGAGTTTTAGATAAAAAGGCGGAAGATGGGAGTCGGCACGCGGGAGTCCTGAAGCTTGCCTCCCACCCTCCGCCTCCCTTCCTCTCACTTCCGCGTTCCGACTTCCCACTTCCCACTTTCATTCTATGGCCGAACGCTTTGGCAGACCACCCGCCGACTCTTCCTCAATTGCTGCCGTCCCCGCCGCTCGTCAGTCCGACCCGGACGATGATGCCCCGGACCCGCTGCCCCTGCCCACGCGCGGCGGGGGTGCCGCGTCCGCGCCGGGAAGCGAGCGCATCGACAGCCAGGTGCAAAAGGCACAGGAGCAACTTCTCAATCTCCGTCGCCAGCAGGAACTCATCGAAAAGCAGAAGCGCGAGTTGGAGGAGCTTTCCCGCCGCCAGGAGGAACTGGAGCAGGGCCGCGCCGAAATGGTCGAAAAATTGACCCGCGCGTCGGTGATCGTCGAGCGGCAGTCCACCGAGGCACACAAACGCGTCGAGCAACTCCGGGCCACGGGCGAATCGTTCGGCTCGCACCTGCAGGCGTTGGAGGCGATCAACCCGAAAAACTGGGCCAGCGCGGACATGCAACGCGAACTCAACCGCGCGCTGGGCATGGTCGATCACGCCCGCACGGAGTACAGCCAGCAGAAGGGCCGCCTGGCCACGGAAGCGGGGGAAAACGGCGGCGAAGGGAGCGGCTCCGGCCCGGGCGGCAGTTTCGACGATCTGTTTGGCGGCCAGTCCGATCACAACTTTCTTTTCTTCCTGAAAGCGGGGGTCGCGTTCACGCTGCCGCTCGTGCTCGTTTTGCTGCTGCTGGCGATCATTTTGTGCTGGAAGTTGGTCAACGGTTCGGTGTAAATAGCGGCGTCGCCGAGAGTCCCGGGCAAGCGCCCGCCGGTGGGATTCCACCGCTGGGTCGCCGACGCCCCAATTTTCACGATTCCGCACCGTCATGCCGTCCAATCCCAAGTCCCGATCCAGGGCAAAATCCACGCAGGCCGCCGGGAGCGCGCTCGACAGCGAACAACAGCAACTGCGAGAGGAACAACGCAAGCTTGAGGCGCAGATCGACGAGCTTCAGAAGACGATCACCGAGGCTCCGCAGCGCGCGGCGGAAGCGCGCCGCCGCAGTCAGCAGGCGGTGTTTGCGGCCGCACCGCGCCCGGGCACGTATTTGCACGGAGCAACCATGCTCGACACCCGCCACGTCGAGGCGGCAGCGGCTTCGGGACGGGTCCGCCGGACCGATGGACGCAAACAGGTGGTGCTGCGCGGCGAAAAAGTGATCGGACGCCAGCAGACGTTGCTCCTCCTCATCGTCCTGGCATTTGCGTTATTCTGGGCCGCGAGTCACTTCCTGCCTTGAACTGAAAGGATGCAGGATGCAGGATGCAGGATGAAGGATGAAGGCGGAGAAATTGCCGGCTGCCGTTCCTTGATCGCATCGTCGTTCTCCGACCTCGCGCCTCGTGCATTTCGCACCTCCATCCTTCCTCCTTTCTCATCCCATAGCCCCCTCTGGCTGCATCCTGCATCCTACATCCTGCATCCTTCATCCTTTCTTCCATGTCCGCTCCTGATCTGGATGTCCGTTACATTGCCCGCTTGGCCCGCCTGGAACTGAGTGACGAGGAGGTCGCCAGGTATCAGTCGCAGCTTTCCAACGTGCTGACATTCGTCGAAGCATTGCGCAAGGTGGACGTGAGCGGCGTCGAGCCGACGGCCCACGCCAGTCCGGTGTTCAACGTGTTCCGGCAGGATGTGGCGCAGGCGAGCTTCACGCCAAAGGAAGCCCTGGCGAATGCGCCGCGTCAGGCGAACGACCTGTTCGTGGTGACCAAGGTCGTGGAATAGTCGCCGCCGATTGGCAGAATTGGTTTGCGATTGCCGGTAGCCAATCACCCATCACTGCGGTTTCAAAGGGACGGAACCGGGGAGGCCCTGACGGCTGTCCCAGCCGTCCCTGACTTTCTGGCAACCGCTCCCTTCGCCGAAGACCCCCGACTGCAACCCGCTCTCTGCAATAGACTTTCGTCAAAAATCGGAAACCGTCCGCAGATTTCGCAGATTTCCGCCGATGGGAGGGAGGCAAAGACCAACCCAGCAGTCCCTCGGCTGGTCATCTGCGAAAATCTGCGAGAGCGGCGGACTATTGCCGGAGGCCATGAGCGCATCTCGATTGGATAAGCCTTGTACCGATCCCTCCCCCAAGGTCTGTCATCCTGAGCGAGTGGAACGAGCCGAAGGACCTTCCACCGTCGAGGGCACCTCAGGCTGGCCCAAGGACGATGATCCCGAGGCTTATCCAACCGGGATTCGCTCTAATGTGCCGAAGCCGTCTTCGGGAATAGATATCGTTGCGACACAAAACAGGGACGGCCCTTTCGAGCCGTCCCTGGATTTTTTAACGGCGCAACGGGGTCTTCCTTACGGTCGTTCGATGAAGACATGCGCCTTGGACGTGACGCCCACCGAGTAACCGTTGCCCGCCAGCACCTTGACCGTCACCTTGATGGAACTGCCATCGCGGATGCCGCGATCGATCGCGTACACCTTGATCCGCTTCTTGGCCCGGCCCGGCTTGAACGTCACCTGACCGTCAAGCGTCTGATAATCCACGCCGTTCACCGCCGTGCCGTGCACCGCGTAGTTCACGACCAGCGCGCCGGTCGTGTCCCCGGTGCGCGTGAGCAGGAACGACCCGACCGGCCCACCCTCCGCGTGGATGGGCGACGTTTGCGTCTGGACCTGCACGGTCGATGTGCTGGCAACCTGGGGCGTGCTGACCACCAGGAAGGCGTCGAGACTCTGGGCGGACCCGAAGTCGTTGAACACGATCACAAAATACCGGCCCGCGTCGCTGGGATTCGCCTTGGGGATGGTGTAAGTAGCCGAGTTCGCACCGTTGATGGGCTGCCCTTCAAAGTACCATTGATAAAGGAGCGTCGGCGTTCCCGTGGCGACCACCGACAACGTCACCGGCTGCCCGAGGGAAACCGACTGGCTCATCGGCTGCACCGTGATGACCGGGACCGACGCCGACGGAGCGCTGACCGTGTACTGGTCAAAGACCATCGAATTGTTACCCGGCGTCGCCGGGTTTGCCGGCGTCCAGTCGGCGGAGATGCGCGTCAGCCCACCCAGGTCGGCGAAGGGCTGATCGGTCGCCAGCTGCGTGCCGTTCAGCGTCGCATTCCAGGTCCCGGACAGGAAGTTGAGCGAGATTTGCAGGGTGTAGATGACATCGTGGCTGAACAAAACCCCGGTCGGAACCAGGCTGCCGCCCGGGAACTGGTAATAGACTCCCAACGTGGCATTATCAAATACCACCGAGAAGTAATCTCCGTTGTCATCCGGGGTCGGCGCGATGCCGGGAGTGAACGCGAAGCGATCATTCTGTCCGTTCGTGGAGTTGCTGATCTTCAAGGTCGTCGTGAAATTCACGACCGGGAAATCACCGGAGGAGAAGTAATTGAACGGACGGTACGCCTGCAATTTCGCGGCCCCGCCCGCGAGCGCCGTCTGGCCGACCAGCCCCTGCTGGCCCAGGTTCGGGATCAGGTTCGACACCACGGCGTTGCCGCCCGTCACGTTATTCACGGACAACCAACCCCCTTGTCCCACGAGCGGCAGCTTGGTGCTGAACCCTTCGGCGGGCTCAAAATTCGTCGTGTACAGGTTTTGCACCAACACGGCGTTGAAGATGCTCAAGACCACGCTGCCCGCCTCGCCGCCCGCGCCATCCACGACGATGCGATAGGTCACCCCGCGCGTGGCGGTAAACGTCACGGCGCTCGTCACGCCGCCCGCCGGATCGTCGTCGTTGGCCGCAACCGGCGTCAGGTTGGTCAACGTCGAACCGGTGTAAACTCCCAGCAGGGTATCGAAATCACTGCCGGCGGTGGTGACGACGAAGTCTCCGCTAAGCGGCGCCGTGAACGTGTACCAGATGCTGTGGCCGCCGGGATCGGTCGGGATGATGTTCGGTTCCCCGGCTTCCTTCGTCGCCCCGGCGTTGGTGCCGGTGACCGTGATGGGCGCGCCGCCCGCGAGCAGCGCCGAGTTCCCGAACAGATCGTTGGACGGCACGGGATTTATCTGGAAGTTCGTCGTGCTGGCACCGGTGCCGCTGAAGCCGGTGGCCGTGATCGGCCCCGTGGTCGCATTCGCGGGCACGGTCACGGTGATTTGCGTGTCGGAGTTGATCTGAAAAGCGGGGGCCGGCGTCCCGTTGAACTTGACGCTGGTCACCGTCAGGAAGCCCGTGCCAGTGAGGACCACGCTCACGCCCGCACCGCCCGACATGGGCGTGAACGAGTTGATGGCCGGCGTCCCCGACGTGGCGCGCACGTTCAGCGTGTAGTTGCCCGCCGCGCCGTTAAAGCCGTCGATGGCGATGTGGTAAACGGTCCCCGCCACGGCCACGAAGGTCACGTTGCTCGTGCCCAGCGGCCCGGCGTCATCGTTGGCGGCGACCTGCGTCAACGCCGCGACGTTGTTGCCCGTGTACACGGCCAGCAGTGTGTCGAAGCTGCTGCCGAACGTGTCGAAAGAGTACACTCCGCTGGTGGGCGCGGTCCATACGAACCACACCGAGTCACCCCCGGGGTTGTCGGCGTGGTTGGGTTCGGCGGGTTCCTTGAAGGCACCGACGTTGGTGCCCGTCACCGTCACCGGCGCGCCGGTGAGCGGCTGGGCGTTGGCGAACCGGTCATTGGCCGGGTTGGGCACCACGGTAAAGAACCCGTCGCTCGCGGTCGAATCGTTCACCGCGTCAGTGACGGTGATCGGCCCGGTGGTCGCTCCGTCCGGGACGACGGCGGTGATTTGCGTGGCGCTGTCCGTGCGGAAAAGTGCCGCCGCCCCGTTGAACGTGACGCCGGTCACCGTCAGGAAGTTCGCGCCGAGGATGCGCACCGACTGCCCGACGGACCCGCTCTGCGGGGTGAAGTCGGTGATGACCGGCATGTCGTCGGCCTCCACCAGATTGAGGATGATGGTGCCCTGTGCCGCCGTGCCGTTGGCCTGGACGGCCCCGTCCACGGCGATGTAATAGGTCGTGCCGAAGGTCGCATCGAAGACGACGCTGCTGGTGACGCTCGAAGATTGATCGTCATTGCTGGCAACCTCCGTCAATGCGTCCACGCTCGCACCCGTGTACACGGCCAGCAGCGTATCGAACGAACTGCCGAATGTGTTGATGGTGTAAGTCCCATCGACCGGGGGATTCCAGCGGTACCACACCGAAGCGCCGCCCGGGTTGCCCGCGTGGTCCGGCTCGCCGGGCTCCTTGGTCGCGCCGACGTTGGTGCCGGTCAGGCGCGTCTGCGCGGGGCCGACAGCCTGGGCATTGGCGAAGAAATTGTTCGTGCCGGACCCGACGGGCAGGACCGTGAAGTTGGTCGCGCTGGTGGCGGTTTCACCCGTGCGGCTGGTGAGCGTGATCGGCCCGGTGGTGGCCCCGGCGGGGACGGTCACGACGAGTTGGGTCCCGCTGGCGGCCTGGAAGTTGGGCGCGGTGGTGCCGTTGAAGGCCACGCCGGTCACGAGATCGAGGTCCGTGCCGCTGAGGGTCACCTGCGTGCCGGGGGTGCCGGTGTCCGGCGTGAACTCGGTCAGCGTCAGTTCACCCGCGATGGTCAGCGCGTTGACGAGGTTGGCCATCACGGGCACGCCGATGCCGGTCTTGGTGTCGTACTGCGGGGGCAGCGGGGCATTGGGATTGGTCCGGGGCGGGACGACGATGTCGCGGAAGTTGGTGGTCCCGATGAGCGGATAGATGTTCGGATTGAGCAGGCCGAGCGGCGGCAGACCGTAGTCCGAGCGCGTCTCGTTGATGAGCGCGCTGAAACCTGCCCAGGTGGCCGCGCTCCAACTCGTGCCACCCATCGTCGTGGCCGCCTGGGCGCCCTGAGTTCCGTCCGCGTTCGTTTTGGTCAGGACGAGGTACGCACCCTCGTTCGGGTCCGCCGCGAGGGCCACGTCGGGCACCTTGCGCATGGTGCCGGTGGTCGCCGCCTGCTGGTAGGCGGGCTGCTGGAAGAACGTGCTGGTCCCCCCGCCGCTGTTGGCCCAGGCGGTTTCCGACGCGAATGCATGGCTATCGACGTTGATGAGCAGGGAGGTGCCGCCGACCGCGGTCACGCTCGGGTCCGAGGACGGGTATTCGACCATCGACGCGTCGCCCGAGGAAACGAAGGTGCTCACCCCCTTGGCGGCGAGACTGGCGAAGTATTGCGAATCCGTGGACACCTGATCCCCGGAAATGTCCCGCTCGCGCGTGCCCGCGCTGATGGAAAGCTGGTTGATGATCACCTGGCCGCTGCGCACATCGGTCAGGATGGCCTGGAGGCCCTTGGTCACGTTGTCGAAATTCATGCTGCCGTCGGTGGTGGTGCCGCCGACCGCATACACCCGGATGTCCGCCGCCGGCGCGATGCCGCCGGCCCACGAAACGTCCAGCGTTTCCTCCCCCGTCGCGGGCGGGAGCGTCTGGGTCATATCGACCTGGATCTTGGTGACCGTGCCCAGACGCGTGATCTTGTTGTCCGACCAGAACGCATTGATATCGTTGTCGTTCGGAAAAGTGTTGGTGAGGATGGCGATGGTCTGGTCGCGGCCTGCGAGGTATTTATCGTCGTCGCCGGTGGTCGCTGGATTGGGGAGCTTCTGCGCCGTGTAGGCGTCGAGGATGTCCGAAATCGTGTAGGGCGGCAGGTCCGCCGCATTCGGGCTATGCGGGTGCATCTGCTGGTAGGGCTGCAAGCCGTTGATGCCGAGCACGGGCCCGGCGAGGCGCGTGGGCAGGCTGGGCATGGACTGCGCGGCGAGGTAGTCCTTCCCCTCGATGGTGACGTGCGCGTACCGGGTGGCGAGCACCCGTTCGACCGTGGCCACGGGGCCGCGCAGGTGCACGCCGAGGCGCTCGGCGTCCTTGTCCAGCACCGTCAGGCCCTGTGATTTGGCCCACTCGATGATCGCGTGGTAGTCCGCCGGCAGCGGAAAATATTTGGCCTGCATTTCGGCCTCGGAAATGCGCTCGCCCCGCGAGAGCCGCGTCTGGAGCTTGGCAAAGTGGCGCATCCGCAGGGCGATCTGAAATTCCACCGTCCCCTTGGCATCGACGGCCTGTCCGGTGGCGGCGGCGGTCTTTTCGGCCTGCGGCATGACCCGGAGGCTGTGCGGGAACAGGGCGCGTTCCTCGGGAACCGCCTGCGCGGGGCGGACCCCGCCGATCAAGGACAAAACCGCCCCCAACAGGAAGGCGGTCGTGAAAAGATGCGAGGGAAAGAAGGACAGCCGGGGACGAACGGTCAGGTACATGGAAAAGCGGGGGAAGGGGGTCGAAGCGGGCTGGACGGCGGCGCAAGCGGCGGCGAGAAATGACAAAAGAGGAGATTTCCCCGAAAAAGCGGAAGTTTCCTGCCGGGGGAAAGTAAGGTTTGTGAGAGCGTCCCATTTAAAGAATTTTCCTCTCGAAGTCAATAACAATCCGCCACCGGAAGTGGCCGGAAGATCACGGTGGTTAGCCTCCCGGCCGCCCATCGCGCTGAATTTCAACGGGTTCTTGGGCTCGGGAATCTCCTGGAAAAATTGGCGTCCGGCGGCGGATGTCGGGCCGCTGGTCCTGCCGGTTGCTGGCAGCGAGCGCTTCTCCCGGGGATGACCGAGATCAGGCGGACAGTGGACTTCCGATAAAAGTCGGGAAGTGTCCGCAGATTCCGCAGATTTACGCAGATGGGAGAGAAAGGGGACAGGCGGTCGCTCCACTGCTCCTCAATCTGCGAAAATCTGCGCAATCTGCGGACAGTTTTCTCTCTTGGGAGCTCTTTCGTCGGAGATCTAGTCACGGACGGCTGGGACAGCCGTCAGGACCTTGGTCAAAGAACCGGCCAGCGGTTCATGTCCTTATAATAGATGTAGCTCGCCGGGACTTTTCCGGT
>CAHJWO010000109.1 GCA_903642295.1 PVC group bacterium
TGGGAGGAGAGAGGTGGGAGGAGAGAGGTGGGAGGAGAGGTGGGGAGGTGGGAAGAAGGGGAGAAGGGGAGGTGGAGAGAGGCGGAAAGCAGAGCTTGGCGGCGATGGTTTCGCTCCGCGCTGCATCGTGGTAAGATAGACGGCGAATCCTGTGCCTTCCCTTTATGATCTGCCGTTCGCCCGGCTGGAGCAGACGCTGACCCATGCCGGGTTGCGTCCCGTGCACACGCGTCCGTTGTGGCGCGCGCTCTACCGGGAACTGGTCGCCGGGGGCGCTGCCCTGGCGGCACAGCCGGATTTTCCGCCGCCGTTGAAACAGTGGATAACCCGGCGGCTTTGTCCTGGCGCCGGGGATAGTGAAAGTTTCGGGTTGGAACACCCGGAAGTCGTCGATGACATTCCCAGCGTGGACGGACTGACCCGCAAATTTCTGCTGCGGTTGGCCGACGGGCAGACCGTGGAGACCGTGCTGATGGCTTACACCGGACGCCACACGGCTTGTCTGAGCACGCAGGCCGGCTGCGCGATGGGGTGCGTGTTTTGTGCCACGGGACAAATGGGTTTCGTGCGCCACCTGCGACCAGCTGAAATTGTCGCCCAGGTGCTCCATGCCCAGCGGGTGTTGCAGGCGGCGGGGCAAGCGGGTTTGAGAAATCTCGTGCTAATGGGAATGGGCGAACCGCTGCACAACTACGATCATTTGATGACGGCGCTGGAAATCATTACGGACACGCGAGGGTTAAATATCGGGCCGGGACGGATTTCCATCAGCACGGTGGGCGTGGTGCCGGGGATTTTACGGTTGGCCGACGAAGGGAGGCCGTACAATCTCGCGGTGAGTTTGCACGGCGCGAGCGAAGCGGAACGCGCCGCACTGGTGCCCGCGAGCCGACGCTGGCCGCTCGTGGAGTTGATCGGCGCGTGCCGGCGCTACGGGGAGAGGACGGGTCGGCGTATTTTCTTCGAGTGGACGTTGATCGCCGGGGTGAACGATTCCGCAGCGACCGCGCGCAGGCTGGTCGAGTTGTTGGCGGGGTTGGACGCGCACGTCAACCTGATCCCGCTCAACCCGACCGTGGGTTTTGGCGGCGTCGCCACCGGGACCGATGCGGTTGATGCGTTCCAGGGTGTTTTACGGGACGCGGGGTTTGCGTGCACGGTGCGGCAGCGGCGCGGGATCGACGTGGCGGCCGGGTGCGGGCAACTCCGCGCGGAGAAGGTTCGCAAGCCGGCGGCGGTGGCGGCGTGATCAGACCTTCTGGCCAAGGTCGAGGCGGAGAAGAATCTGTCCGCAGATTTCGCGGATTTTCGCAGATTGGAAGAGAGAAGGGGTGAAGAGGCTGCGAGATCGTCGGAAGGCAGCGTTTGTCGAAAGTTCGCTTACGCCCGCTTTGCCCAGCGCAGTTTGGCGGAGGTAGAGCGCGGATTTTCACGGCGTTCCGCCGGACCGGGGCGGATGACCTCGTCGGCGATGGCGGAGTAGGTCCCCGTGCGCAGGCCTTCCTTGAAGGCGGCTTTGACGCGGCGATCCTCGCCGGAGTGGAACGTCAGGAACGCGGCGCGTCCGCCGGGGGCGAGGCAGCCGGGAAGGGTGCGCAGGAGCGTTTCCAGAGCGCTGAACTCCCCGTTGATTTCGATGCGGACGGCCTGGAAGACGCGGCGGATCACCTCGTCGGCGTCGCGCGCGGGGACGGCGGCGCGGAGGGCTTGCGCGAGGGCGCGGGTCGTCGGGAACAAGCGGCCCGCGAGGAGAGGCGCGAGCCGGGCGGCGTGGGGTTCATCGGCGTTATCGCGGAGGGCGCGCGCGAGAGGATCGGGGCGGACTTTGGCGAGCCAATCCGCCGCGGAGAGGCCGCGCTGCGGGTTCATGCGCATATCGAGCGGGCCGTCGGTTTTGACGGAAAACCCACGCTCGGGTACGTCCAATTGCATGGAGGAGACGCCGAGATCGGCCAGGAGGAGGTCCGCGCCCTGCGGCTGTCGCGCGGCGAGGAGAGCGCCGAGACCGGCAAAGTTGCGGCGCTCCCAGGTGAAGGTGTCGGACGCGTAGCCTGCGGCGCGCAGGCGGGCTTCCGTGCGCGGGCCCTCGATAGGGTCGGTGTCGAGCGCGAGGAGGTGGCCGCCCGGCGTGATCCGACGCAGGAGAGCTTCCGCGTGGCCGCCGTAACCCAGGGTGCAGTCGATGGCGAAATGACCCGGCTGAGGTGCGAGAACTTCGAGGATTTCCGGCAGGAGGATCGGGCGGTGGGTACCGGCGGGTGTCTTGCCGGAAGCGAGGACCTTCCGGACGGTTTCCGGGAATTGATCGGGGCGGTGTTCCTTGTATTTTTCGTGGAACGCACGCGGGTTTTTGCCCCGGTAACGGGGCCGGCGGCGGGGCGGCGGGGGAGCGTCGGCGGGGAAGGCTGGATCGGCGGCGTCCATCAATCCGTTTTGGCGAGCCGGTAATGGCCGATGATCTTGAAGGCGAAGAGCGTATCCTCCTCGCGGGTACCCTGCCCGATGTTGTGAATCACAAGCGGGCAGGCAGCGGTGTTTTTCGGGCCGGAGACGATTCCGATGTGCGTGGTGCCACCGCCGAGGTTCCACGTGACCACGTCGCCCGGATGGTAGTCACCGGGGTCGGCGGTAATGGCGCGTTCCCAGCCTTGGCGCCGGAAGAAGGTCATCAGGTTGGGCACGCGCCGATGGTCGATGTTCGGGTCGGGCGCACGGAGGCCCCATTGATGCGGATAGTTGCCGAAATGACTGGCCATATCCTGGTGGACGGCGCGTTGCAGGTCGAATCCCTGGTCGCGGAGCGCGCGGGTGACCACGTCGGTGCAGACGCCGGTATTCAGCGGCACGTCGCCGCCGGGGTAGGCAAGCGCGCGGTATTCGGCATCGTAGCCAACGGTGACGCCAATTTGCCGACGGGCGGCTGCGACCATCCGGGCGGGATCGAGAGGCGCGTTGGTTGCCGGGGAGGCACCTTGCGCCGGGGCGCGCGGGACGGCGAGCAGCAGCAAAAATGCAAGCGCGGCGCAGGCCGAGGGGAGAAGGAGACGTAAGGTCACGTGAGGTGACAGTGGACCGGTGTATTGCGGCGGTCAATGCGAGAGACGGAAAGGTAGGAAGGCCCTGCGGTCCAAATAGGGAAGGGCTCGGAGAGGCCTCCCTACCTTGACGTTCTTGCGCCGGGGGCGGCCCTGGTGTAAGCCGCTCGGAACATGTCCGCCGATGAACGCCTCGACCCCCGCTATTTTTTGCGCACTCTGAAGGCTGAGGGGTTGAATCGTTTGGCCGGAGGGATCGAAATGACGCTGGACGACGGCGAGCGCCTGCGGGTGGACGTATTGCGCGCAGACGTGCTGCGGGTCAAGATCAGCCGGGAGGGAAGGTTCGACGAGCAGCCGACTTGCGCCGTGGTCGAAGGCGGCGCGGGGGCGCTCGGCGGCAGCCGGAAGTTTGACATCGAGGAGACGGCGGACGTGGTGCGGGTGGTTACGTCCGAGATGGCGTTGACGGTCGGGAAATCGCCGTTTCGGTTGGATGCGCATCGCGTGGACGGCAGCGTCATTATCGAGACGGCAACGGACGATGCCGGGTTGCCGTGGACGTATGCCACGCTCAATGACGAGTGGGTCGTAACGCGGAAGTGCGAGCCGTCTGATTCCTTCTTTGGGTTGGGTGAGAAGACGGGGCGATTCGACCGGAAGGGGCGGGATTTCTCGCTCTGGAACACCGACGTGCTCAATCCGAATACGAGCGGCGAGTACCGCGCGAAATATCCGGGGAATGATCCACGCGGCGATCAGAAAAGCACGGAGTTCGATCCCTATTACGTTTCCATCCCGTTTTTTTATCATCAGCCGTGTGGACGATCCGCGATGGCGGGATTCTTTTTTGACAACGCGCGGCGGGCCCGGGTGGAGTTTTCTGATCCGAAGCGATACCGGTTGCATTTTCAGGGGGGGCAATACACGGAATACGTTTTTGCCGGGCCGGCGATGCGGGAGATTCTGAGCGCGTACACGACGTTGACCGGCCGGATGCTGCCGCCGCCCATCTGGGCGCTGGGACATCACCAGTGCCGGTGGTTCCCGTACACGCAAGACGCGCTGGAAGCGCTGGGCCAGGAGTACCGCGAACGGGCGATCCCCTGCGACACGCTGTGGCTCGACATCGACTACATGGACGAGTACCGGGTCTTTACCTGGAACCGCCAGATGTTCCCGGAACCGCAGGCGATGCTCGCCCGGTTGCGCGAGGAGGGCTTGCGCGTCGTCACGATCATTGATCCCGGGGTGAAATTCGAGCCGGGCTACCCAATCTTCGACGAGGCGGCGAAGGGCGATCTGCTTTGCCGGACGCCCGGCGGGACGGTTTATGTCGGGCAGGTGTGGCCGGGGCGGACGGCGTTCCCGGATTTTTCGCTGGCGGAGACGCGGCAGTGGTGGGGACGTTTGAACGCGGAGCACGTTCGCAGCGGTCTGGCGGGCATCTGGAACGACATGAACGAACCGGCGACGGGCGATATCCCGGCGGATGCGATGAGCTTCGGGCGGGGTGCGGCGCCGCACGATCATTTCCACAACGAGTACGGGACGCTCATGGCGATGGGCACCGTGGAGGGGCTGCTCGCCGCGATGCCGAATTGGCGCACGTTCGTCCTGACGCGGGCCGGGTCGCCGGGCATCCAGCGTTACGCCGCGAACTGGCTGGGCGATAATTGCTCACGCTGGGAGCATTTGTGGCTGAGCATCCCGATGGCAATGGGGTTCGGAGTGAGCGGACAACCCTTCGTTGGGGCGGACGTGGGCGGGTTCATCGAGAATACGCACCTCGAATTGCTGGTGCGCTGGTATCAGTACGGCGCGCTGACGCCTTTCTTCCGCAACCATAATTGCGCGAATCAGCACGACCAATATCCGTGGACGTTCGGCGAGGCGGTCGAGACGCTTTGCCGGGAAGCCATCGAACTGCGCTACCGGCTGATGCCTTATCTTTACGCGGCTTTTCTGGAGGCCGCGGAAACCGGCGCGCCCGTGCAGCGGCCGTTGATTTTCGAGTATCAGGATGATCTCGCCGCCCGGCACGTCGATGACCAGTTTCTCTGCGGACGGGATTTGCTGGTGGCACCCGTTTACAAGCCGGGTCTGACGGCGCGCAACGTGTACCTGCCCGCCGGTTGGTGGTATGACCGGGAGGGCGCTGTCGTGCAAGGGCCGCGCTGGGTGACGGCGGATGCGCCGTTGGATTCCATCCCGATTTTCATGCGCGGCGGGAGCGTGGTGCCGATGTGGCCGGAGGCTCCGGCGTCAACGATGGGTTACCGTCCGACGGTGATCGTTCTGCACGTTTTTCTGCCCGGCGAGGATGGGGAGACCCGGTCTGTTTTGCACGAGGATGACGGGATTACCTTTGCCAGGCAGGATGGCGCGTTTTATCGGACGGAGTTGGTGGTGAGGCGGGCGGGCGGGGAGGTCGAGTTGGCAGCGACGGTGACAGGACAGGGTTACCCGGAATTTGCGAGGACGGAGTTCCAGTTGGTTTTTCACGGAGACGTTGGGGATGAGGTGACGGTGGATGGAGAGGCGCGGCGGCTGGAAGACGGGAAGCTGACTTTGCCGAATGCCGGGGTCGGATTTCGGCTGTACGCGACGGTCGGGTCGTGAGCGCGTTTTCTCGTGCCAACTTGCGCTTGGGTTGACGGAGGTTTGGGGAAGCAGGAACTTCCCGGGCGGATGCGTGCCCAAGCGGAGCCCGGGCTCCGCCGGTGCGATGTCTGCCGACGGTCGGAAGGTCCTTCGACTGCGCTCGTGCCTCGCTTCGCTCAGGATGACAGAATCAGAATGTAAACGCCGCAACCGATTCAGAAGAAGAATGTGAGTCCGTTTTTCGCCTGTGCGCATCCTTGCCCTCCAACTCAAACGCATCGGGGATTTGGCTTTGACCACCCCGGCACTGCACGCGCTGAAATCGGCGGGGTGGCACGTTACTCTGGTCGTGGCAGAGGGGTCGGCGGCGCTGCTGCCGATGATGCAGGATAACGTGGACGAGACGCTGGTTTATCGTGGACGGGGCGGAGGCAACGGCGGCCTTTGGAAACGGATCTGGCGTGGGTCATTCGACGTTTGCGTGGATTTTACGGGGCGTGACCGGTCCGCGCTGATGACGGTCGCCTCGCGGGCCAAGGTCCGCCTCACGGGGGGAGCGCTGCTGCGGCGCGGAGGGTGGCGGCGTTGGTGTTACAATACCGTGGCCGAGGCGCCGGTGCGGTCGCGGCACACCGTGGATCATTATCTGGATTTTCTGGCACCTTTGGGGTTGGTTGGGGTAGGAGACCGGGTAGCCGGACGGATAGTGGCGGCAACCGGGCTGGTTGCCCGACAACAGGACGGGACGCCGTTCACTTCACCGGTCTTGCGGTTGACGGCGGAGATGCAAGCGAAAGCGGCGGGGGTGCTGGCTTCGGAGGGCATCGGCGCGGGGGACGAGTTTTTCGTGGTTCACCCCGGCAGCGCGCGAACGGAGAAATATTGGGTGCCGGAACGCTGGGCCGAAGTGATTGCGTTTTGTCAGAGCGAATCGGGGCAACGTTGTGTGCTGACGGGCGGGCAGCACGACCCCTGCGAGCAGACGCATCTGGCGGCCATCCGGGCCGCGCTGGCCGCCCGGGGGCAGACATGCGTCGATCTGGCGGGGCGGCTCGATCTGTCCACCCTGGCTGCCGTGCTGGCGCGCGCCAGTCTGGTGGTCGGCGTGGATTCGGGGCCGATGCACCTCGCCGCGGCGTGGGAGCGCCCGCAAATCGTGCTTTTCGGGCCGACGAATCCTTTTCATTGGCGTCCGCGTCATGCGGGGGCCCGGGTCATCCGGGCAGGGCACGGCGACCTTCCGCTGCGCGGGTTCGCCGAGCGCAGCCCCGGCGCGGCGATGGACCAAATCTCGACGCGGGCCGTAATCGACTGTATAAAGCAGATGCCGTCCTCCGCTGCCCCGGCGCGGTAGGCGGCTGTTTTGCCATCATGTTGACCGATCAGTCTCTGTTCAAAAATCCGCCGCCCGTGGCGGAATCCGCCGTTCCGCTGGCGCCATCCGCCCAGCCTGCCGCCACGAACGGAAACGTCCCGCCCGTCCCTCCGAAGGAGGATTCCAACACCTGGCGCGACAACTACGAGTTTTTCCGCAAGCTGGGCGTCTACATCTGGCCGTACCGGGTGCGGTTCGCCATCGGGGAGGCGGCGGGTCTCTGCTTCGCCGTGTTCAACGGCATTCTGCCCCTGTTGCTCAAAGTGGTGTTCGACCATGCCTCGCCGCCGGACAAGACCCCCGGCACCTGGTGGAACCATCTGGCGCTGAAAAGGCTGATCGACGATACGGCCAACCGCCCGATGGTCGGCAAGACCGCGTGGTTCGGCGGCGTGGGGCACGCCCTCAACCATTTGGCCGAGGGCCCCTGGGGCGTGGTGCTCGTCTGCTCGGCCATCCCGGCCGTCATGATCGTGCGGTGCCTGTTCGATTACATCAACAACTACCAGGTGGCGTGGGTCAGCCTGAAGGTGCTCTCGGACATGCGCAAACAGGTGTTCGAGCACATCAACGCGCAATCGCTGAACTTTTTTCATCAGAGCCGAAGCGGCAACCTCATCAGCCGCGTGAACAACGACACGCGCATCGTGCAGACGGCGCTCGGCTACATCGGCACCGATCTGGTCCAACAGCCCGCGACGGCGATTTGCGTCGTCTTTTCACTGCTGAGCATCGACGCGCGTTTCACCTTCATGGCGCTCGTGCTGTTCCCGGTGTGCATGGCGCCGATCATCATTTACGGGAAGCGCATCCGCAAAAACGGCAAGATCGAGGAAGAGCAGGCCGGGGCCATGACCTCCATTTTGCAGGAGACTTTTGCCGGCATCCGGGTCATCAAATCTTTCGCGCGGGAAGATTATCAGGTCGCGCAATTCCAGGCTTCCAACCACAGCCAGTTCGAGACCGGCATCCGGGTGCGCAAGTACACGGAAATCGTGGGTCCGATGGTGGAGGTCGTCGCGGCGCTGGGCGTGGGTCTGGCGCTGGTTTACGTGCATTACGCGGGTCTGGAACTGGCGAAGTTTTTTGCCATCACCGCCGGGCTTTTCCTGCTGTACAACCCGATCAAGCAGATGAGCCGGATGCACATGCAAATCCAGAAGTGCCGGGCGGCTTCGGGGAATGTCTTCGCGCTGCTCGCGCTCCAACCGACCGTGCAGGACGCGCCGGATGCCGTGGAATTGACGGGTTGCCAGGGAGCGGTCGAGTTCGAGCGGCTCTATTTTCAGTACGAGGGCGCGTCTGCGATGGCGCTGAACAATTTCAACCTGCGCATCAAGTCGGGCAAGACGGTCGCACTGGTCGGCGAGAGCGGCGCGGGCAAGAGCACGGTGCTGTCGTTGTTACAACGGTTTTATGATCCGCATCAGGGCAGTATTCTCATCGACGGGAAGGATACCCGCACGCTGACGCAACGTTCGCTGCGCGAGCAGATCGGCGTCGTCACGCAGGACACATTTCTGTTTCACGACACGATCTACGAAAACATCCGGTACGGGAAGCTGGAGGCGAGCGCCGAGGAAATTTACGACGCGGCGAAACAGGCTTACATCCACGATTTTATTCTGACCCTGCCAGAGGGTTACGAGACGAAGATCGGCGACAAGGGGTGTCGGCTTTCGGGGGGGCAGCAGCAGCGGTTGGCGATTGCGCGGGCACTGCTGAAGAACGCGCCGATCCTGCTGTTGGACGAGGCGACCAGCGCGCTCGACAGCGAGAGCGAACGCATGATCCAGATCGCGCTGGAGAAGCTGTCGGCGGGCAAGACCGTCATTGCGATTGCGCACCGGCTCTCGACCATTTTGAAGGCGGATACGATCATCGTGATGGACGCGGGCCAGATCGTCGAGAAGGGCAAACACGCCCACCTTTACGAGAAGGGCGGGCGCTACCGGAGGCTGTACGATTTGCAGTTCGATCACGAGGCGCATCTGCACGAGATGACGACGGTGAACGGCGGGGCGGCGGATTTCAGCGAGGAGAACCATCCGTTGCGACCCATGTCCGTGCCGGTGGTGACGAGTTAGGACGCCCAACGGACGCCCGCTGGAGTCGGTCGTCCATCAGGGTAGGGAGGCCGCTCCGAGGCCTGCCCTCGCTCTGGCGGAGGACTTCGGCCTGGTGATGCCCGCGCCTGACCGTTGGGGCAGGCCTCGGAGCGGCCCCTTACCTGGCCACGGTGACGGCGGCGTGCGGCAGACCCTTCAAGATGCGGGCGCGGTCCGGGGGGAGTTGACCGGATAGACGCACGATGGCCTGCGCGGGGTCGGCCTCCGTGTTGTGCTCGCCCGTGACGCCGAGGAGGCGGCTGAGTTCGCGCTCGAAATGCAGCATGGCGCGGCGGGTCGGCTCGTTCTTGTCGAGATGATCCAGCGCGCGGCGCAGGAGATCATAAATTTCCGGGACCGGGTGCTCGAACTCGGTGGTCATCTCGATCAATTCCACGAAGTATGCCGCCATCTGCGTGCGCTCGTATTGCATTCGCAGGCCCTCGCGGGAATTCCGCACGACCAGCTCACGCAATCCGTGCAGTTCGCTTTTTTGACTGCGCGAATACGTGATCTCCGCCGCAAAAAACAGGTCCAATCTTCCCGCAAAAGGGCTCTTGGGACGGCGCGCGCCTTTGGCCACGGTTTTGAGCTTGCCGTGCGCCTCGGTGAACCAGGTCACGATGAGGCTGCTTTCGGTCAGCTTGATCTTGCGCAGCAGGATGGCAGGGGTGGTTTCCACGAGGGGTAAAAGCATCCGCGCACGCCGCGCAAATGCCGTGCCCGAGCCTACTCCATGAACCCCGCGAAGTACAGGGATGGAAAGCGATCATTGCAGCCAGAAACCGTAGGATTGCAGCACGGTGACCTTGCCGCCGACGAAGTCCCAATCCTTCTGGTAGGAAAACACTCGCTGACGCGGGTCGTAGAGCAGTTCACGCGGCGCTTCGGGATGATTGGGGTCATAGACCTGATAATGGATCAGGCCGGTGGCCGTGTCCGCGCGGGTGGGCGGACGGCGTCCATAGATCACGACGGCGTGGTTGATGCTCAGGCTGGGATACGTCGTCAGATAGGCGATGAAAAGGTCGTTGTGGGCGAGCACTTCGTCCACCGCGCGTCGGGTCCGGGCCTGACTCGACGGGCCGTTCCACCAGTACGAGAACATGCGGTAGTTGCCCGGACGGAGGTAAGTAATCCGGCCGCCGCCGACGTTTTTTTGCAGGAGGAGCGGCTTCGCCTGGCTGAGCGTGCGCAGATTGGCGTAACCGGGGATGACCACGCGCTTTTCGGGCGGCAGCGGCGCGCGCCAGACCGCGCACCGGTTGATGCGGCGAACGAGGGCGTTGAGCGTCGTGTCGTCCGGCGGCGGCAGGGCGGGATCGAAGCGCGCGAACTTGCGGAATTGCTCCATCGAGCGGCACATCGCAAAGCAGTGCAACGTGAACGCCGGGGGTTTCTCGCCGGGGGAGAGTTGGCGCGCTTCGGCGTAGCCGTTCGGATAGAGATAAACCGTCTGGTTGGCGAACGAGAAGGTGTCGGTGGCGAAACGCGGCGGCGGTCCCGGCACCGCCGGGCGGGCGAACGCCGGCAGGGCGGTCACCGCGGAGGCGACGGTGCAAAACACGAGGACCCGAGCGAAGGAAAAACATCTTCCCAGCATCACGACAATGTGGCGTGCCAGGAGTTTTCCACCACCGGTTTTTTGGCTCGGCCGACGAGCCCGCGGCGTCAGGCGTGGATGGCCCGTTTTTCGACGGCCAAAGCGGCTTCCTTGACCGCCTCGCTGAGCGTGGGATGGGCATGGACGGTGCGCGCCAGATCCTCCGAACTGCCGCCAAATTCCATGACGGAGACCGCTTCGGCTATGAGTTCACTCGCCGTCGCGCAGATGATGTGCGCACCCAGCAGGCGGTCGGTCTTGGCGTCGGCGACGAGCTTGACGAAGCCGTCGGCGCTGTCGCTGGCCAAAGCGCGGCCATTCGCCCGGAAGGGGAATTTGCCCACGTTGACGGCGATGCCTTTTTCTTTGGCCTGATCTTCGCTCAGGCCGACGCTGGCAACCTCGGGATGGGTGTAGATGACGCCGGGGATTACCTCGTAGTTGACGTGACCCGCCTTGCCCGCGATGCGTTCGACGCAGGCGATGCCTTCCTCTTCGGCCTTGTGCGCGAGCATCGGTCCGGCGATCACGTCGCCGATGGCGTAAATGCCGGGGAGGTTGGTCTGAAAATGGGCGTCCACTTTGACACGTTGACGCTCGTCCAGCGCCAGGCCCAGTTCGTCGGCCACGGCGCTGCCCAACGCGGCCTTGCGGCCCACGGCAACGAGCACCTTGTCGGCTTCCAACGTGACGGGCTTGCCGTCCTTGGCGGTGGCGTTCACGGTGGCTTTGCCGTCCTTGATCTGGATGTCGTTGACCCTGGTTTCCAGATAAAATTTGAGGCCTTCCTTCGTCAGGGATTTCTGGAGTTCCGTGGCCAACTCCAAATCGAATCCGGGGGCGATGCGAGGGAGAAATTCGACCACCGTGACCTCGGTGCCCAGACGCGCCCACACGGAGCCGAGTTCCAGCCCGATGGCCCCACCGCCGATGACCACCATTTTTGCCGGGACCCGGTCGAAGGACAACGCCTCGGTGCTGGTCACGCTGGTCTGGCCGTCCACGGGCATGTTGGGCAGGTCGATGGGCACGCTGCCGGTGGCGAGGATAATGTGTTTGGCCTGTAGATCTGCGGTTTTGCCGTCGGCAGCCTTCACGCCGACCTTGCCCGCCGCCGTGATGCGGCCCTCGCCCTGGTACACGGTGACGCCGTTCTTTTTCATCAGAAAGGCCACGCCGCCGGTGAGTTGCGACACCGTTTTATCCTTGCGCTTGAGCAGGGTGGGCAGGTCCAGCTTGACCTCGCCGATGACAACACCGTGGGCGGCGGCCTCGTGCTTGGCGAACGCGAAGTGGTGGCTGGAGTTGAGCAGGGCCTTGCTCGGGATGCAGCCGATGCGCAAACAGGTGCCGCCCAGCGCCTTTTCTTTTTCGACGATGGCGGTTTTCAGGCCGAGTTGCGCCGCGCGGATCGCCGCGACGTAGCCGCCCGGTCCGCTGCCGATGACAATGAGATCAAATTCCGACATGGGGTTGCCGGAAACCTACGCCCAAACCCCTGTTTTGGAAAGCGGTTCCCACTTAGAGCGAGGGTGCTTCGATGGCTTTTCGCTCAGATGCACAAGTTAGCTACGGGGCCGCTAATCTCCCCAGCGAGACCAACAGTGCAGCGTCTTTTATTTAAAAAGCAGGGACAGTCATCAAATTTACGGAAGGCCTTTGAGCCTTGAAGATGTAAGCCCGCCTGATTTCCAAACCCATCAGGGTAAACTCAACAATACTTTCTTCTTGCGGGGATGCTCCCTCCAAGCGCTTCGGCATCTCGACGATGTCAGGTTCACCGGATGGAATGATTGAAATGCTGGCGAGTTCCTTCATTTCGGCTGGTTCCAAAGTTTCTGTCAACGCTCTGGCCACCGCATAAACAGACATTGCGTAACTCTCGTCTGACCATCGAGACGACAGAATCACCTCCCATCGGTTGAGTTCTTCTCGCTCACCTAATGCGAAAAAATAAACTGTGCCCCGTTTCTCCAATTGTGGGAGTAAAGTGGCAACCTTCTCTACCAGCCTTTTGATATCTATGCTGCTCATAGTTGCTTGAGTAGAATTTCCACTGCCTTAAAAAACAGATGGGCATCTTCTTCCAAAGTCGTGCCAACCCCTTTGTACCGGATCTCCGGTTTCCATCCTTTGATAAGAGACCATTCTGCAACGTATTGCGGTGAGATCACGTCATCCGCGCCTGAAAGCAGTGAAAGCACTTCGAGATCGTGAGTTCTAAAACTCGTTAGCTTCGCAAATTCGCTCTTGCTTTCCGGAAACCCTTTCCACTTCAACGTATTGCAGACACGAGCTTTTAATGCGAGTTCGATTGCGTACCCACCAATGTAGGCGCATCCATCGTATCGCCCATGGCCAAGTAAAAGACGAGCATCCTCCAATTTCGCCGTCGCGTTTGCGCGGAGTTCGCTTGGGGCAATCATCGACTAAACTCAGAAGGGCCAACATTTGTCCTTCACGTCACACCTCCAGCAATAACCGGCTCGGGTCCTCGACACAATCCTTGACTCGCACCAGAGCCGTGACGGCTTCCTTGCCGTCCACGACGCGATGGTCGTAGCTCAGCGCGAGGTACATCATCGGCCGGATGACCACCTGTCCGTCCACCGCCACGGGGCGCTGGACGATGTTGTGCATCCCGAGGATGCCGCTCTGCGGCGGATTGAGGATCGGCGTCGAGAGCAGGGAGCCGTAGGTGCCGCCGTTGGAGATCGTGAACACGCCGCCGGTCAGGTCGTCGATGCTGATCTTGCCTTCCCGCGATTTTGCGGCGTACCCGGCGATGTCTTTCTCTAATTGGGCGAAGCTCTTGGTGTCGCAGTC